>JAFURP010000018.1 GCA_017471785.1 Clostridia bacterium
ATAAATAACAAAATCTCTAAAAATATTATCAACGAGCGCGTTTTAGACAAGCCTATAGAAAAATCGGCAAGATTTTCTCTTGCCGATTTTCGTTCCCTCGTATGATCTTATAACAATTATAACAATTTCGCGATCGTTTCCGCCCTGCTTGCCGCCGATAAATAGATGGGCGGAATATCCAAAACCGTCTTACACCCGAAAACGCCCTCGCCGTGTAAACGGTATACCGCCCGCGCATACGCCACCAAAACGGAAGCGGTAAACTCGGCGTTGGAATCGAGCTTCAACGAATATTCGATACAATGCTTATGCTCCTTCTCCGCGCCCGTCACGCCGCTGCGAATGACCACGCCCCCGTGCGGCAGTCCGCCGTGCTCCTCGTCAAACTCCTCTTGCGAGATAAAATACACGGTCGTATCGTACTCATCGAAATAGTTGGGCATCGTCTTGATCTCGCGCTCGATACGCGCCTTATCCGCCCCCTCTTTCGCCACGACGAAACACTCTCTCGTATGCTTTTGACGAGTGCTCAAAACGGGATTTTCCCCTGCGCGCACCGCGCAAAGCGCGCTCTCTACGGGCACCGTGTATTGCTTTGCGTTGGCAACCCCCTCCACGCGACGAACGGCGTCCGAATGTCCTTGACTCACGCCCTTCCCCCAAAAGGTATAGGTGTTGCCCTCGGACAAAACCGATTCCCCGTACAAACGGAGCAAGGAAAACAGCCCCGGGTCCCAGCCCACGGAGATCGCCGCCGTCTTGTTCGCCCCTTTCGCCGCCGCGTCCACCTTTTGCAGCTGCACGGGTATCTTCGCATGCGTATCGAAGCTGTCCACTACGTTAAAATATTGCGCCAAATAAGGCGTTTGCTCGGGCAGATCGGTCGCGCTGCCGCCGCAAAGGATCATCACGTCGATCTTATCTTGAAAGGCTTGCGCCTCGTCCGCGGAATAAACGGGAATACCCGTGACCGTTTTCACGCTCTTGGGATCGCGCCGCGTAAACACGCCCACCGCTTGCATATCGGGGTTTTGCGCGATCGCCGACTCCACCCCCCGACCGAGATTACCGTAGCCGTAAATACCGATTCTAATACTCATTATCGTCACCTCGTTTTTTATTATAGCATATCTATTTGCGTTTTACAAGCGCTCGCACGAAAAAATCCGTCAAAATTTTTTATACCGCCCATAAGCGCACCTTATAGCAAAAAAAATCGGCTTTCTTTCGAAAACCGATCTTATTTTTTTAGATACTTTTAGAACATTTCCACGTACGCGTCGCGCTCGGGTCCGACGGATACGTATTTGATCTTGCAATCGCACGCCTTTTCGATATATTCGATATACGCAAGCGCTTCCTTGGGCAAGTCCTCCTTCTTACGGCAAGCGGAAATATCGCATTTCCAACCCTTTACCCTTTCGAATACGGGCTTGCAATCGTCCAAGACGTCGATAAAGGGGAACTCGTGAATGATCTTGCCGTTCAACTCGTACGCCGTACAAACCTCGATCTCGTCGTAGCCCGACAACACGTCCATTTTGGTAAGCGCGATCTCTTTCGCGCCTTGGCAACGGATACCGTAACGGGACGCCACCACGTCGAACGGCCCCACTCTTCTGGGTCTGCCCGTCGCCGCGCCGTACTCGCCGCCGAGATCGCGAAGCTTCTTCGCGTCGTCGCCGAAATATTCCGCCGTAAACGGTCCCTCGCCTACGCAAGTGGAATACGCCTTCATGATACCGACCGAATTATCGAGCTGCAGCTGCGGCACGCCGGCGCCGATGGGGGCGTACGCCGCGATCGTCGAGGACGAGGAGGTATAGGGGTGGATACCGAAATCGATATCGCGCATAGCCCCGAGCTGCGCCTCGAACATAATATTCTTCCCCTCTTCGTTGGCTTTGGACAAATACAAGCCCACGTCGCAAACGAAGGGCGCGAGCACCTTACCGTACTCCTCGAAATACGCGATAATATCCTCCGTCTTAACGGGCTCGGCGTGATAGCCGCCCACGACGGTCAGGTTTTTCCATTCCACGATATCCGCCACGCGCGCATACAGCTTTTCCGTATTCAAAAGCTCGCCCATACGGAACGCCTTTTTATAATATTTATCCGCGTATACGGGCGCGATCCCGCGACGGGTAGAACCGAATTTTTTACCCGCCAAACGGTCCTCCTCCAAGCAATCCTGCAAAACGTTGTAGGGCATGGTGATAACCGCGCGATCGGAGATCTTCAAATTTTCGGGGGTAATTTTAATACCCGCCTCCTGCAGCTTCGCGATCTCGCCGCAAAGATGCTTGATATCGATAACCATACCGGGGCCCATTACGTTAACGACCTCCTCGCGCAGGATACCGGACGGCAAAAGGTTCAAAATAAACTTTCCGCGCTCGTTGATGACCGTGTGACCGGCGTTGTTACCGCCTTGATACCGGCAAACCACCTCGAAGCTTTGCGAAAGCAGATCGACCATTCTACCCTTGCCTTCGTCCCCCCAATTGATTCCGCAAATAGATGTAAGCATACGACTTTTTCTCCTTTGGATCTCTCCCAACCCTTCCGCGTCGAAAAAACGCGAAAAAGCGAGCATTTCGACCTGTTTTGTCAAAAACGCTCTCGTTTTTTGTTCAACGGAAACTATTATAGCGTATTTTTCGGTATATGTCAAGCCGAAATTTCGTCTTTTTTACAAAAATTTACGCCCCGCCGATTTTCCGACGGGGCGCGCTTTACTCGCCTTTATTCTTTCCAGTAGATCTCGCCTGCACCGAGCGTCACTTCCATCGCGTTCCCGTCCACGTCGTAGAACGTCGTCCTTTGCTCGCTGTCCGCGTTATTGACGAGCGCGTACTTCTTGCTCTCGGGATAATAGCTGCAATCGACGAGCGGATTGGACGAAAACGCCTTTTTCATCTCCGCTTCCTTATGCGCCGACCAATACGCAGCGCGAAGCAGCAATCTTGCGTTTTGCGCCGAATAGGGCAGCCCTGCGATATACACGCCGCGCCCCTTACCGTACTCGTTCGCCGCAAGCTTCACCTCGCCCACGTTCACTCTCCGCTGGAAGCGATCGGAAAACTCGATATCCAACACCTCCGCGCCGCCGAGCGCGTAGATATTCTTCATACCCTCGCCGTAGTCGATCTCACCCTCGATATCCTCGGTGATGAAATGCGCCTTCTTTTGAATATTGTATTTATCCTCGGACAGGGTAAAGCCCTTTTCCTTGTCCACGCCGAGCACGTCGGAAAGCGCAAAGCACTTACCGTTTTTGGTATACGCCGTCGGCTCGCCCACGCCGATAAACCCGTGCCCCTCGGCGACCCACCTTCTCAAAGCCGCCACGACGTTCGCGTCCTTCCAGTTATCGCCGCCGCTAAAGGCAGTACCCTCGTCGCCCACGTTGATAATAACGTCGATATCCTTATCCACGCCGTTTTTGCGGATATCGTCAAAGGAGATGAACTTGACGTCCACGCCCAAGCCGGACAACGCCTCCAACACCCCTTGATAGGAATAGATCTGCTGATACCAAAGCTCGTGCGCGACCATATGGCTTTGCCACGAACGGAGCTTACCCCAGCTGTTGAGGATCGCCACGGTCAGGCTTTGATAGGGCTTCGCGTCCCCCGCCGCGTCGCAAATCTTACGGAACTCGTCGCATACCTGCCCCGCCCTTTCGATAAACCTGGGGAACTTTGCCGCCAAGGCAAGATACCCGCCGAAGCCCATTCTATCCAGCGGCTTCCTCATCATAGCCCTACGCGCCGTGACCCAATTCCTGTTCAGCTCCGCGATCGCGTTTTGCTCGTTCCCCTCGAAGAAGGTATCGGGGAAGAAATAGGGCAAAAATCTACCCTCGTGGTATTTCACGTGCGGAATTTCCGACAGCATACGTACGGTCACGCCGCCGCCTACGCTTCCGACCACCGCGTCCAAATGCATATCCTTGAAATACTCGCCGTACGGCTCGGTGCCGATCCAGCTGTCCCCGAGGAACATCATCGCCTCTTTGCCGTAGCTATGTACGATATCCACGAGCGCGCGCACCGTCTTGGTAACGTACTTTTGCACGAACTCCATATAATCGGTAAATTTCTTGTCGGGATTGGTGAAATTACTGCTATACGAGCCACCCTTCACGATATCCTCGCTCTTGATGGCGTAGCCGTATTCCGCCTCAAACGCGTCGAACGCACGGGGACTCGCCGTCATCGGATACCCGAACCAATCGACGTGCTTTTCCTTTCCCTGCTCGTTGAACACGAGGAAGAAGTGATACAAAAAGGTGGTAAAGCGCACGACGTTCACGTTATCGTTCTCCTCGCACCACTTTTGCATATTCTCTTGGATATGCGCGAAAGTCTTTTCGTATCTCGGCTCCATAACGAGGTGCTTTTCCCCCGTCCAGCCGTTGGTCACGTAATTATACATTTGCGTAGAATCCCAAATATTCTTCGCAAAGAAATTGACGGTATATTCGTGATACTCCGCCGCGTTTTCCACCGTCACGCACCCGTTTTCATAGTGCCAATCGAAAACCTCCTCGTCCGTCGTCCTGTCGAACACCTGCCAATACTTTTTGGGGCTTTCCTCGTTGACTTCGAGCTGACTTTTATAATACCCCTTCAAAAGATCGATCTTCAAGACCTTGTCCGTCGCGGTAACGGGGTCGCTCATAAGCAGCACGTTTTGCAGCTCGTCCCTATGCGCGTCCGCCCAAGCGTTGTCGCCGCGCACGACGAAATAGGTGTTATACACCTTCTCCGCGATCTCCAACGCGTTTTTGGGAAGGGTGGTACCGTCGCAATCGCGCACCGCGTCGGCGCCCCACAGCGCCGCTATCCTTTTCGTCCCCTCCACGTAGTCCTTATCGGTGGGAATAGTAACTCTTCCTTTTGCCATGATCGTACTCCTTAACTGTCGTTATTTTTACCATTATACCACGCTATAGCGAAAAATACAATGGAATATTTTCACCTTTTTTAGTAATAATTTCACTTTCTTGCCCCAACCCCGCAATCTCATATAGCTCCTACCACGCTTATTCGCTATTACTTATAGCTTTGCGTCAGCCCTGCCTTTTCGAAAACCTACAGCCGCAAAAATCCTGACGGTACAACCCGTATTCCCTGGAAAGCGCAATGGAGCGGTGATAGCCCCCCTTTTTCTTGAAATCGGTGAACAGGTAATTCACCCCGTACCTGCCCCCTGCCTCTTCTCCGAGCTCGTTGAGCCATTCGGCGTTTTTATACGGGCTTAAAGTAAGAGTGGTCGCAAACCAATCGAACCCCTTTTCACGGGCAAGCCGCGCCGTCTCCTCCAAGCGTAGAGCGTAGCAACGGTAGCACCGCGCCCCTCTTTCCGGCTCGTTTTCCAACCCCTCCGCAATCTTAAAAAACGCCGCGGCGTCGTGATCGCAATCGAGGAACTCCGCCCAGCCCGTTTCCTGCAAAAACCGAATTTGCTCGGCTTTGCGCTTACGGTATTCCTCTTCCTCGTCAACGTTGGGATTATAATATAAAACGGTGATCGCAAAGTGTTCCTTGAGCCGCTCCAAGCACGCCGACGAGCAGGGCGCGCAACAGCTGTGCAAAAGGAGCTTCGTCCCCCTTTCCACACCCGATATTTGCGCCAGCATTTTTTCCTCGTAATTGATCTTCATACGAATATTATACCCCGCCAAACGCTCCTTGTCAATCTTTGGCGAGGACAATTTTTATAAAATCCTACCCAAAGCCTTGACCAAACGGGTAAAATAATTTATAATAAGCGTATGGAACTGCTGATCCCCGTGGCGTTTGGCTTGGAGCAAACGACGAAACGACAATTACACGCCCTCGGCTACGAAAAAGCGCCCGCCGAAAACGGGCGCGTTTTCCTCACGGGCGACTGGTCGGATATCGCGCGGCTGAATATGTTTTTACGCAGCGGCGAACGGGTGCTCATTCGCCTTTCGCGCTTTTCCGCCGTCACGTTCGACGAGCTGTACGAGGGCTTTTATTCGATCCCTTGGGAGGAATGGCTGACGGTCGATTCGCAAATTTTAATGGACGGGAAGAGCGTGCAAAGCACGCTTGCAGCGATCAAAGCGGCGGGCGGCGTCGCCAAAAAAGCGATCATAAAACGGCTCGCCGACAAGCTCAAAACGGGTAGAAAAACGTTCGCGGAAACGGGCGCGCGCACCGTGGTCGGCTTTTCCATCTTCAAGAACGAGGTCACGGTCACGATCGACACCTCGGGCGACGGCTTGCACAAACGCGGCTATCGCACCCTCGCCTACACCGCGCCCTTAAAGGAAACGCTCGCGGCAGGCGTTATCGACGACTCCTTTTACAACCCCGACCGCGACGAAGAAAAACCGTTTGCCGACCCGTTTTGCGGCAGCGGCACCTTCCCCATCGAAGCGGCGATGAAAGCGTTGCATATCGCGGCGGGTAAAAACCGCAGCTTCGATTTCGAGCGTTGGGCTTGCGCGCCGCAGGCGGCTGTCAAGGCGGCGAGAGAAGAGGCGCTCGACGAGGAAAAGCGGGATAGAAAACCGTGTATTTACGGCGCGGATATCAACCCCGAGGCGATCTCCATCGCCAAATACCACGCCAAAAGAGCGGGCGTGGACGAATATATCCGTTTCGAGGTCGCGGACGCGCGAAAATTCCAAAGCCCAACGCCCTACGGCGTGCTCGTTTCCAATCCCCCGTACGGGGAACGGCTTTCGGATACGACGGCTGTGCAAGCGCTCATGCGCGAGCTGGGCAAGACCTTCCGTTCCCTTCCCGATTGGAACGCCTATATCCTCACCGCGTTGCCCGAGCTCGAACGCTATTTCGGCAAGCGCGCGGATAAAAGGAAAAAGCTCTATAACGCCAATTTACTATGCGGCTTGTATTCCTATTACGGCAAGCCGCCGAGGAGGTAACTATGTTCGATTACACGAAAGCGGCGATAACGAAGGTAGTGGACGATTTCAAACGCTTAGACTACGTCCGCAATATCGCCACGCAAATTTTATATATCCTCTACCTCGTCTACGCCCTCGTCGCAGGCGCGGGTATCTTTATCGCCAACGCGCTGCTGCTCCTGCTTTCGGTCGCGTACTTCGTATTCTTTATGATCGTGACGACGGGCAAGCTCACGCGCGCCAAAGCCCAAACGCGCAAGACGGTACGACGCGTTTTCACGCGCTGTAAGCAGCTCGTGAAGCTGTTCACGCTCGGCGTGATGGTGTACGGTATCTACGCCGCCACCACCCACGTCACCCCTCTTTCCGTCGTCCTTTCGGCGCTTTTGATCGTCGGTTGGGTACTCCAGCTCGTGTTCGAGGTGGTGTTCCGCTTCTTCGTCAACCGCGCCAGCTTTCTTATCGAGGGCTTGGAGGCGGACTACGAAAACCTGGTCAAGCCTGCAAAGACGGTGGGCAACTTCTTCAAAAAGCTGACGGGCAAGGAGCTGGAGCCGGAAAAGGAGCGCACGAAAACGCGGGTGTGGCTGGACGAAAAGGTAGCGGAAAACAAGGCGGAGAAAAAGGAGAAAAAAGCACGGACCAAGCGCGCCAAGCGCAAGGCGCGCATAGAGGAAAAACGCGCCGCGCGGCAAAAGCGCATCGACGCGAAAAACACGGTATTTTTACCACCGCCCGACGAGCGCGCACCCGAGCCGGAAGCGACGGAGGTATTCGAAGAGCCTCCCCAAATCACCGAATAAACGACTCGCCCCGACCGAAACGGTCGGGGCGTTCGTTTACGAAATATTTTGCCTGATATTGTTTAAGGCGTTCTTTTCAAGGCGCGACACCTGCGCTTGAGAAATACCCACCTCCGCGGATATCTCCGTTTGCGTTTTTCCCTCGTAGTAGCGTAAATACAAAATTTTCCGCTCCCGTTCTCCCAGCTTTTCGATCGCCTCGCCGAGCGCCACGTGCTCCGTCCAGATCTCGTCGGTATTCTTCTCGTCGGCAAGCTGGTCCATCAAAAGGAGGGTATCCCCCGCCTTGTTATACACGGGCTCGAATAGGGACACGGGGTCTGAAATGGCGTCGAGGGCGTACACGACCTCGCGTTCGGCCACCTGCATCTCCTTAGCAATGCGCGCGATGGTCGCCTCCTCGTCCTTTTCCTCGATCGCCTCGCGCGTTTTAAGCACCCGATACGCCATATCGCGAATACTGCGCGACACGCGCAGGGAATTGCCGTCGCGAAGATACCGCTTGATCTCCCCGACGATCATGGGCACGGCGTAGGTGGAAAACTTCACCCCGTAGCTCTCGTCGAAGCCGTCGATGGCTTTGATAAGCCCCACGCACCCTGCCTGAAACACGTCGTCGGCGCCCAAGTTTTTAATACGGAAGCGTTTGACGAGGGAGAGCACGAGCCGCATATTCCCGACGATAAATTTTTCTCTCGCCGCCCTATCCCCCTGCTTGAGCTTTTTCATCAGCTCCTCGTTTTCTTTCGCGGAAAGCCGCGGCAGGCCCGAAGTATCGACGCCGCAAATTTCAACCTTTTGCATACACAACCTCCTCGTATGTATCCCCTGCGCCTTTTTTCCATTATTGTCATTGCGTTCAGCTTTAGCTATTTGGCGTAGCCAAGGAGGGCAAAGCCCGACGCGGCAATCTCATATAAATCCTACCGCACTTTTTCACTATTCACTATTACCTATTCCTTTGCTTGGCGCAAGCCCTGCTCCCCCGTTTCGGTTACAAAAGTATGCGCCAAAGCCGAAATTTTTATACCTGCTTTCTCCCCAACGAAAAAGGAACGGTCGCCCGTCCCTTTTTTCTTTATCACAGCTCCAATATTCCGTCGCTACAATAGATCGCCGTAGCAGGCACGGAGATCTTCCACCCCGTCCCCTTCTCGAGCGCATTCCAATCGGATATCGTCCCTCCAAACGTAATACCCGTCAAAGCTTTACAACCGGAGAACATATACTTCCCGAGTTTCGTTACGGAAGCGGATATTCGCACGGCCTCCAAAGCTACGCAACCCCTAAATACACTATCCCCGATATTCGCCACCGAATCGGACATCTCTACACTCGTCAAAGAAGTACATTCATTAAACGCATACTCTCCGATCCCCGTTAAGAGATCCCCCATCGTCACACTCGTCAAAGCCGTGCAATTATAGAACGCGTACGCCGCAATACAAAGCGTGTCGTCATTTACCGCGTACGCCCCCGAAACGCTCGTCTTTGCCTTTATAAGATATTTCCCAATATATAAGACGTCGCTTTGCCAATTACTTTCGTCGTTATAATAACCCGTATTATAGAACGCATTATGTCCAATACTTGTTACAAAGTCGCCGATCGTCACTCTCTCCAAATCCGTGCAATTATAGAACGCATACGCCCCGATACTCGTCACCGTATCGTCGATCACCACTTCCGTAACCAACGCGTTATCGATATACAACTTCTTTGCATAGTACAAGGGATTAGAGGAAAAATCCGCAAAAGCGATACTGCACCAGCCTGCCACGTCTCCGCTATAATATACACCCTCCAACGCAGTACAATTCTCGAACGCATACACGCCGACGCTCGTCCCCGAAGCCCCTATCGTCACGCTCGTCAACGCAGTACATTTACTGAACGCATACTCTCCGATACTCGTCACCGAAGCCCCGATCGTCACACTTGTCAAAGCCGTGCATTTACTGAACGCATACTCTCCGATACTCGTCACCGAAGCTCCGATCGTCAAGCTCTTCAAAGAAGTGCAATGATAGAACGCATACTTTCCGATACTTGTCACTGTATCGTCGATCACCACTTCCTTAACCAACGTATCGTTTATATACAAACTCGCGCCCTTGTACAAAGGATGGGCATAAGAGTCCGCAAAAGCGATACCGCACCAACCTGCCACGTCCCCTTGATAATACACCGTTTCCAAACCGTCGCATCTATAAAACGCGTCAGTCGCAATACTCGTTATCGTATCGGGTATCACTATGCTGTACATCCAACCGGCGAGAAACGCCTCCTCTCCAATGCTCTTTACGGGCAACCCGTTATAAAACGAAGGGATCACAAGGCTCGTTCCCGTCCACGAGCCTTCGCCCGTTACCGTATAAGACTTCCCGTCCGAGCTTAATTCATAGCTCAATCCCTCGCTCGGTTTTTTCGCGCCGCAATGTATACACGTACCGTTCAGGTACTCGTGTATGCCCGTCGCCGTGTTCTCGATATCCCTCGTATCCGTTACTTCACAGTCTGCGTTATCGCACACCGCCGTTTCAGTACAGTCCTTTACGCAAGTCGCATTTTCATCCGACTGATAATCGGTAAAAATATGTACGCCCGTTGCCGAGTCCTCGTCCGTCCGCGTATCCGTTTCGTCGCAACCCACGTAATCGCAATCCGCCGTCTCCGTCCCGTCCTTTATACAGGTCGCGTCCCCGTTCGAAACGTAAAACATAAAGCAGTGCGTTCCCGTCGCCGCGCTTCCTACGTCCTGCAACGTACGCTTTTCGTTGCAGCCCTCGTAATCGCATACCGCCGTTTTAGTTCCGTCCCTTATACAAAGCGCGTCCCCGTTCGAAACGTAATTGGTAAAGCTGTGTACGCCCGTTGCCGAGTCCTCGTCCGTCCGCGTATCCGTTTCGTCGCAACCCTCGTGATCGCAAACCGCCGTTTCCGTCCCGTCCGTTATACAGGTCGCGTTGTTATTCGATTGATAATCGGTAAAGCTATGCACGCCCGTAGCCGAGCCCTCGTCCGTCTGCGTATGCGTTTCGTTGCAGCCCTCGTAATCGCAAACCGCCGTTTCCGTCCCGTCCGCTATACAAGTCGCATCGTCGTTCGATTGATAATCGGTAAAGCTATGTACGCCCGTCGCAGACCCCTCGTCCCTCCGCGTATGCGCTGCTTCACAATCTCCGTTATCACATACCGCCGTTTCCGTACCGTCCGCTATGCAAGTCGCGTCGTCGTTCGATTGATAATCGGTAAAGCTATGCGCTCCCGTCGCCGACCCCTCATCCGTTTGCGTATCCGTTTCTTCACAACCCACGTGATCGCAAACCGCCGTTTCCGTTCCGTCCTTGCTACAGGTCGCGTTATTATTCGAAACGTAGTCGGTAAAGCTGTGCCCTAACGCCGATCCCTCGTCCGTCCGCGTATCCGTTTCTTCGCAATTTCCGTTATCGCACGCCGCCGTTTCCGTTCCGTCCGCTTCGCAGGTCGCGTTATTATTCGAAACGTACTCCGTAAAGCTGTGTCCTAACGCCGACCCCTCGTCCGTCCGCGTATCCGTTTCGTCGCAATTTCCGTTATCGCACGCCGCCGTTTCCGTTCCGTCCGCTTCGCAGGTCGCGTTATTATTCGAAACGTACTCCGTAAAGCTGTGCGCTCCCGTGGGAGGGATCTCCTCCGTATAGCTCGCCCCACAAGCACAAGCATAGGTCGTTTCCCCAGCCGTTCCGCAGCCTGCGGCGATCGTCGTCACCCCCTCGCTCCACGCGTGCTCGTGCGGCGCTTCTTCCGATCCGCCTTTTAAGGCAAAGACCGCGCCGATCACCGCCGCGCCGGTCGTAATACAGGATAACGCTATGATGAATATTTTTTTGAGCTTCATAATAAATACCTCAACGAAAGCTATATTACTATTTTATCACCCTTCCCCGGTTTTGTCAAATCGTTTCACTATAAAGCTCAGTCAATATCTGGCACAATGAAAAGAGCAAGGACGCTAATCCTTGCTCTTTCGCTTATTCCATCTTGGCGATTTCCTTTTTCAGTCGCAAAATAATTTTTTTCTCCAACCTCGATATGTAGCTTTGCGAAATGCCGAGCAGGTCGGCGACGTCCTTTTGGGTCATCTCCTCGCCGCCGCCAAGTCCAAAGCGCAAGAACATAATTTTCCGTTCCCGATCGGACAGCTTTTTAAGCGCCTCTTTGAGCTGTTCCTTTTCCGCGTTCAGCTCGATATCCCCGTACACGGTATCGGCGGAGGTGCCCAAAACGTCGGATAAAAGCAGCTCGTTCCCCTCGAAATCGGTGTTGAGCGGCTCGTCGAACGAGATCTCGCTTTTCAACCGCGCCGTGCGCCGCAAATACATCAATATCTCGTTCTCGATACACCGCGAAGCGTAGGTGGCGAGCTTGATGTTTTTTTCGGGATTGAAGGAATTGATCGCCTTGATCAAGCCGATCGTGCCGATAGAGATCAGATCGTCGTTGTCCACGCCCGTATTGTCGAACTTGCGCGCGATATACACCACCAAACGCAAGTTGTGCTGAATTAGCTCGGATTTGGCGTTTTCACGCTCGTATTCCTCCCCTTTTACGAGCTTTTCCAGCGTTTCCTTTTCCGTTTCGGGAGATAGGGGCAAGGGCAACGCTTCGCCGTTGCCGCAAACGTAATCCACCGTGTTTTTCGCTTCGAAAAAATTGATTTTTTGCAAAAAAATTTGCAGCGCTTCCAAGAATTTCATTATCCTTTCTCCCTCGCTCTTTATTCAAAGATCCTTGCGTTTAACAATACCTTGTACTCTCTCGATAACATATTCGGCGAAAGGGAAAAATATACCTCTTTTTCCGCTTTTTCCACCGCGATCCTTCCCTTGAAAATTCGCACCCGTTTTTCGCCGCTCACCGTCGTTATTTTCATTTCGTCAAATACCTGCCCCTCCCGTTTTTCCACGAACAGCTCGTAAAATACCTCGGGGGATAAAAAACAAACGGGCGTATCCCCTTTAAGCGCCAAATTGCCGCTGTCCAAATATCCCAAAACGCTTTTTCGTCGATCCTCAGCAAGGATCACGCAATCGTACAAGTATTTGGAAATCGCCCGTTTTTGATAGAGTTTTCTTATCAAACCGATCGAAATCAGCGATAGGACGAAAAAACCGCAAAGGGTGAATACGGGCGTCAGCGCAAAGGAAAAAACGCCGTGCAGGGCGGTGAGTACGCCGCCAAACAAAAAGGACAGGGCAAAAAACCACGCAAGGACGGAAAAAAGCTTGCCCCACCCGTTTTGCCCCTTTTTCCAAGGAAAACACAGCAAAACGAGCAAAAAACCGAAAGGGAGCTTTAGGTAATCGGGCAAAGCCGCGAGAGGAAAAAGCAGGGCGAAAACGCTGCCGCAAAGAGCGGAAAAAAACAGACTTTTCCGTCGCGGTCTTACCCTTGTCGCTCGCAAAGAAAGGTATAAAAGCATACCGTCCAAAAGAAAATTTTCGACGAGAACGTACTCTACGTAAACGACCATAAAAAATCCCTCGAAGCCTTATGGATAAAGGCTTTGAGGGCATTATAGCATACTTTTTGTGAAATAATAAAAAAAGCTTTTGTCGAACGACGATTTTTTTCGTCGGAAACCCTTTCGGCAAAAGGCTTTCGGTCGCCTAACGAAAAAAGTGCGAAAACCGCAAAAAAACGCGTTTTTCAAAACGCGTTTTCCACGTATTGGATATTGCCCTCGCCGTCCACCTCCGCGACGTCGAAACGGGCGTTTGGCTCCTCCTTGACGAGCGCGCCGTAAAATTGCGCGATCTTGTAATAGCGGCGTTGCTTGTCCTTGCCCACCGCCTCGCGCGGCGTGCCGAAGGTATCGCTCGTGCGCGTTTTCACCTCGACGAACAAAATTTCCTCGCCCTGCGCGGCGATAATATCCGCTTCGCCGAACGGCGTGCGGAAATTGCGTTTCAGGATCTTACAGCCCCGCTTTTTTAAGTAGTCCGCGACGAGCCGTTCCCCCTTTTTGCCTAAAGCTTTTTTATGAACGTCTTGCGGTGAATGGGACATGCTCCGTACTCCTTAATACCTTGGATATGCGCCGCCGTGCCGTAGCCCTTATTCTTCTCAAAGGCGTAATGGGGATACGTTTTGGCGTACTCGTCCATCAACGCGTCCCTGTGCACCTTAGCGATAATACTCGCCGCGCCGATGGAATAGGACAGCGCGTCGCCGTGGATAACGCTCCTTTGCGGCGGCGTGATATCGATGGTCATATTGCCGTCGGTGAGCACCGCTTCGGGGCATATCGCAAGCGTTTCGATCGCGCGCTTCATACCCAGCTTGGTCGCTTGTAAAATATTGATCTCGTCGATCGTCTTTTCGTCTATTTCCACGATCGTATAGCAAAGGGCGCGCGCCTTGATCTGCTCGGCAAGCGCCTCTCGCTTTTTCGCCGAAAGCTTTTTGCTGTCGTCCACGCCGATCACCAGCTCGCTTTCTTCCAACGGCATAACGACCGCCGCGCAAACGACGGGGCCTGCGAGCGGACCTCGCCCCACCTCGTCTACGCCGGCGATATACCGTACGCCTTTCTCCTGCAAGGCGCGCTCAAAGCGTAATTTTTCTTCCGCGTCCCATACTTTTTTCATCGTTTTTCCTCATAAAGTGTAATCGGAATAGTCGGAGGGGTCTTCCAAGCAAATTTTACCCACTCTCCCCTTTCGGAAATCGTCCACGAGCGCCTTTGCGCCCCGTTCGTAATCAAATTCGCCGCCGCGCAAAATAAAGCCGCGGCGCTTGCAAAGCGCTTCGTACATACCCAGCTTTTCGCTGAAATCGGTGATGCCGTAGCGCTCGGTCAAATACGCGGGATAGAGGGAAGCAAGCTCGCCCAAAAGCTCGAGCGCGATATCGTCCATATCCAAGATATCGTCGTTGATACTCCCGATATAGGCGAGGTGTCTTGCGTGGTATTGATCGTCGAACGCAGGGGGCATCGTCCCCGGAGTATCGAGAAGATCGAACGCGCCGCATTTGAGCCAACGCACGTCGCGCGTTACGCCCGCCTTATCTCCCGTCTTGGCGCGCTTTTGTCCGCTGATGAGATTGACCAGCGTGCTTTTACCCGTATTGGGGATTCCCGCGACCATAAAACGGAAGGTGCGGTTTAATCCCTTCGCCTGCGCGCGCGCACGCTTTTCTTCCGTGATCTCGTTCAGCTTTTGCAACAGCACGCGCTTGGAGGAGGGATTGGTGGAATTGCATTTCACGCAATACCTGCCCTGCCTCTCGAACAATTTGACGAAGCCGTCCAGCTTATTATTGTCGGACAGGTCGGCTTTGTTGAATACGTATAAGACGGGCTTTTCCCCGAAAATTTTGTTTAAGTTTTTGTTCACCGTGGCGATCGGCGCGCGCGCGTCGAGCACGCAAACCACGCCGTCGCAAAGCTCGCGCTTTGCCTCCATATCGCGCATCGCGCGGGTCATATGTCCAGGGAACCATTGTATGTTTTTCATAATACCTCCTTGGGGGAAGCGCTTGCATTAAACGCGGTGCGTTCGTGAATTGCCGTCGTAGACGGCGTGGTAATCTCGTATACTCGGAGCCGAGCGTAAAAACTAAGCAAGAAAAGGAAAACGCGGGTTTCTCGACGGGAGATTTACTAAGTAAACGAGCGAGAAAATGCGGAGCGCAACGAAGAAATGCGTAGCTTATTCTTCGTTTTTATTTTAATAGGTCGGGGCGACGGGCACGCGTGATCTCCAACGCCCGCTCTCGACGCCATTTGTCGATCTTGCCGTGATCGCCGCTACGCAACACCTCGGGAACGGGTATGCCCTTGTATTCCTGCGGCCGGGTGTAGTGGGGATATTCGAGCATATTTTCCGAAAAGCTTTCGTCTACGAGCGACGAGGGACTGATCACCCCCTCCACGTAGCGCGATACGCAATCGGCTACCACCATAGCCGGCAGCTCGCCCCCCGTTAAAACGTAGTCGCCTATCGAAATTTCCTCGTCGATAAACAGGTCGATCGCGCGCTGATCTACCCCCTCGTAATGTCCGCAAAGCAAGATCAAATGCTCGTATTCCAACAGCTCGAACACCTTTTGCTGACGGAACGTTTCGCCCTTGGGGGACATATAGATACGGCGCGCTTTATGCTCGGGATCGAGCGCTTCGATCGCGCTACCTATCGGTTGCGGCATCATGACCATACCCGCGCCGCCGCCGAAAGGATAGTCGTCGCATTTTAAGTGCTTGTCCTCGGTGTAGTCGCGAAGATTGACGATACGGATTTGAATTTTGCCGTCCTTTTGCGCCCTGCCGAGAATACTCTCTTGCATAGCCGAAAACATCTCGGGGAAAAGGGTCAAAATATCGATTTTCATAAGATCGCCTCTACGAAGCTTTCGCTGTCGAAAAACTCCAAGTCCTCCATTTTCTCGCCCACGCCCGCGAAGACGACGGGCAGGGAAAGCTCGGAGGAAAGGGAGAATACGAAGCCGCCCTTTGCCGTGCCGTCCAATTTGGTCAAAACGATACCGTCAAGCTCCACCGCCTCGTCGAATACGCGCGCTTGGTTGACGGCGTTTTGTCCCGTCGTCGCGTCCAAAACGAGCAGCTTCAAAAAGTCCGCTTGCGGATATTCGCGCGTGACTACCCGATCCATCTTGCGAAGCTCGTTCATCAAATTGTCCTTGACGTGCAGTCTGCCCGCCGTGTCCACGATGACGACGTCCGTGCCCTTTGCCTTCGCCGAGGAAACGGCGTCGAAGATGACCGCCGAAGGATCGCTTCCCTCCTCGTGCTTGACGATACGCACCTTGGCGCGCTCCGCCCAAATCGCTAGCTGCTCGCTCGCCGCCGCACGGAAGGTATCCGCCGCCGCGACCGTTACCGTTTTTCCCTGCTTTAAGAAATAGTGCGCGAGCTTGCCGACCGTCGTGGTCTTACCTACGCCGTTCACCCCGACGAGCATGATCACGCAGGGGTATTGCGGAGGCTCGACCTCCGATTCCTTCAGCATATCCGTCAAAATGCCGCGAAGCAAGCCGATCACGTAGCTTTCGTCCTTGAGCCGTTCCGCGATCGCCTGCGCTTTTACCCTGTCCACGACCTCCTCCGCCGTGGTCACCGATACGTCGGAGGAAATGAGGATCTCCTCCAGCTCGTCGTAAAAGTCGTTGCCGAGCTTGTTTTTGGAAAACAGCACGCGCAGTTTTTCCGAAAAGCCGTCCTTCGTCTTTTTCAACGCGCTGAATAATTTACCGAATATACCCATAAGTTTTTCCTTTTTTACGGAAAGCGGTGGCAAACGCCGCCGCTTTTCCTTACGTTGTTGTGATAGTGAATTGAAAACTGCGTGTTCGTGAATTGCCGCCTACGGCGGCGTTGTGGGCGACAAGGTGCCGCTGCCAAGCCTTTCTATCTTTCGTTAAAGCTTGGGTGTAGAGAACCGTCATTACGAGCCGTCGTAGACGGCGTGGTAATCTCATAAAAAACAAGGCAAAAATTTATACGAGATTGCCGCGGTCGCTACGCTCCCTTGGCAACGCCAAATAGCTAAAGCCGAACGCAAGACAGGGTTGGTAAAACGGCGGAGATGCGAGCAGTTCAAGGCGCCACGAGGGCGCGTACCGTTAGTACGTAACCGAGGGGCAACGCCGAAATGCGACGTATATACGTCGTTTTTACTCGACGGTGCCGGCGCCCAGCTTCGCCTCTACCTCCGCCAGCTTCACGGATACGATCTTCGAAACGCCCTTTTCCTGCATCGTTACGCCGAACAGGCTGTCCGCTTGGTTCATCGTCGGCTTTCTATGCGTAATGACGATAAATTGCGTTTCCTCCGCAAAGCGTTTTAAGTAGGAGGCAAATCTATCCACGTTCGCGTCGTCGAGCGCCGCTTCAATCTCGTCCAAGATACAAAACGGCATAGGTCTTGCGCGCAAAATCGCGAATAGGATCGCGATCGCCGTCAGCGCGCGCTCGCCGCCCGAAAGCAGGGAGATCTTCGTGAGCTTTTTCCCGGGGGGACACGCCACGATCTCTACGCCCGCCGCAAGCGGATCGTCCGCTTCGTCGTAGTTGATCTGTAGCTCCGCTTTGCCGCCGCCGAACAGTTCTTTGAAGGTGATCTTGAAGTTTTCGTTGATCTCCTCGAAGCCCGCGTTGAAGACGCGGAGCATTTCGCCGCGGATCTCGTCGAGCGCCGCCTGCAAATCGTCCAGCGCCTTTTGCAAGTCGTCGCGCTGGGTGAGCATTTCGTCGCAATGGGTCTTTTCGTACTCGTATTCCTCCACGGCGTTGGGGTTGACCGCGCCGAGGTTGGTGATCTTGCGCTTTAAGGTGGTGATGAGCGTATTCGCTTCCTCAATATTGAAGTCGGGCGTTTTCAATTCCAAGCAGCCCTCGTAGTCCATACCGTACGCTTCCTCGACGCGCTGACGCATATTTTCGAGGTTGGTGTCGATCTTACTGATCTCGATCTCGCATTTATAACGCTTGTCCGATTGTTTGGTAAGCGTTTCTTGCAGCTCCGTTTTCTCCGTTTCGAGCGCAAGCTGTTCCGCGCCTACCTTTTCCTTTTCCGCGTTGATCCTTGCGATCTCCTCGACGATGGCTTGTACCGCCGCCTTTTCCTCCTCGGTAAGCTCCTTTTCCGCCGCTTCCGCTTCCAAGCCGTTGAGCTTGGTTTGCGTTTCCGTGCGTTCGTATTCCATATCCAAAATACGCTTTACGAGCTCTTCCTTTTCCGCGTTCAAGCGCTCGATCGTTTTCGCTTGCGTATCCAGCGCCGAACGCAGGGAGGTGTATTCGATCTCCGCTTCCTGCAAATGCTTGCCCTTTTCGGCGCGCTCTTCCTTGAACGCGTCGCATTGGGATTTTTGCGTTGCCATCTCCGCCGCCGCCGCTTGGCGCGTGGTCATGAGCTTTTCTTCGCTTTGCGAGGAGTTCGCTTCTTCAAATTCGAGCGCCTTGAGCTTACCCCGCATTTCCTCGAGCGCCTGCGAATACGTTTCGATATCCCCGTCCGTTTCCGCGAGCTGCTGCACGAGCGCCGTTTCGCGCTGGGTCAAGCCCGCGATCTCGCTGCTCGCGCCTTGGTATTTCTCGCGCAGCTTGTCCACCGCCGCTTCCGCCGCCGCTCGCGCTTTTTCGCTTTCCGCTATCGCGGTCTTGAGCTTTTCGATATATTTTTGTTTCTTGGCGATATTGTCCTTACATTCTTGGATCTTTCTTTCGCCCGAAAGCAACGAGCCGCTATCCTTTCTACGGCTGCCGCCCGTCATCGAGCCGCCCGTGGCGATCGTGTCGCCGTCGAGGGTCACGATCTTGAAAAGATTGCCGTATTTTTTCGCGATCGCCGTCGCGTTGGCGATATTGTCGCAAATAAGCGTGTTGCCCAAAAGATTGCTGACGACGTTATAATAGTAATCGTCGTATCTCACAAGCTCGGTGGCAAGCCCCATCGCGCCGCGCTCGTCCAAGGCTCTGCGGATCTCGCGAGAGTCGGGGCGGGGTCGCATACTCGTTACGGGCAGGAAGGTGACGATACCGCCGTTCGCCCGTTTCAAATATTCGATCAAATAGCGCGCGTCGTCCGCCGAGGGCGTGACTACGTTTTGCATTGCGCCGCCGAACGCCGTTTCGATCGCCGTTTCGTATTTTTGTTCGGTGGAAACGATATCCGCGAGCGCGCCGTGCATACGCTTTTGCAGCTCGGGATTGGTCTTGGCGACCGACAGGATCCGGCGCACCGAGTCCCGATAGCCTTCGTAACGGTTTTTCAGGCTGATATACATCTCCAGGTTCTCGCGCAAAGAGGCGATCTGACCGTTGGCGTTGAACAGCTCTTGGTTGAAGTCGTTGATGGTGAGCTGCATTTCACGCGCTTCCTCTTGCTTTTCCTCGAAGTCGCGCATACCCGTAGAGGTGAAGTCCTTGAGCTGCTTCAAGTCCTTACGAACGAGCGCAAGCTCGCCTGCGAGCCTGTCCTTTCGGTCCTGCGTTTTGGAAAGCGCCGATTCCAGCTCTTTGATACGCTCTTTCGTGGCTTCCATACGCGCGGCGAGGGTGCCGAGGCTCTTTTTGAGCTCGGACAAGTCCTCCGCGGAGGAGAGCTGGCTCAAGCGGTTTTCGTCCGTGAGCTTTTCGAATACTTCTATCTTTTTGTCGAGGGCGGCTACTGCCGAGCGCAAGACCTCGATCTCCGTTTCCAATTCGGTTACGCGCTTGGTCGCTTCCGCGTTTTTCTTGTTCGTGAGCGCGATCTCGTCGTCGATCTCCCCGATACGCGTTTTGCTCGCGGCTAGCATCTCCGTCGCCGCTTCGATCTGGCTACGGTAGGTGCTGATACGCTCTTTTGCCAGCTTTAATTCGCCGTCCTTGCGCTCGTTGCCGACCGAAAGCTCGACGCGCTTGTCGTTGAGATCGGTAAGGCGGGCGTCCGCCTGCGTGATCTTGTCGCGATTTTCGTCCAGGCGACGGTTGATAAGCTCGATCTTGGTATTCAAGTCGATGATCTTGTCGGAGATGACGGCGATATCCTTTTTGAATTTGCCCTTTTCCGCCTCCGCGTTGTCGTAGCGGTAGACGTATGTATTCGCTTCCTGTACCTTCAACGCTGCGGAATAGTCGTTATATTCGCGCGCGGCGTCCGCCTGTTTGGACAAAGGGCCCAAACGGCGCTGCGCTTCGTCGATACGCTGGCTGTAAATGAACAAATTGTCGTTCGCGCTTTCGATCTTGCGTTCGATCTCCTGCTTGCGCGTTTTGTAGACCATCAAGCCGAGCGCTTCCTCGAAGATGACGCGCCTGTCCTCGGCGCGCGTGTTCATAATTTGCTCCACCTTGCCTTGACCGATGATCGAATACCCCTCTTTACCCAAGCCGATGCCGTGGAATAAGGTCACTAAATCCTTCAAGCGGCTGGGCTGGTTGTTGATGAGGTATTTGCTTTCGCCCGTGCGGTACAGCCGACGGGTCATAGCCACTTCCGCGCCGTCCATATCGAATATGCGGTTTTCGTTGTCGAAAACGAGAGTCACCTCGCAAAAGGACTGCGGCTTGCGCTCTACCGTGCCGCCGAAAATGACGTCTTGCATATTCGAACCGCGCAGGGATTTTGCGGACTGCTCGCCGAGCACCCAACGCACCGCGTCCGCTACGTTGCTCTTACCGCAACCGTTGGGGCCTACGATACAGGTCACGCCCTCCTCGAAGCGGATCGTCGTTTTGTCGGCAAACGATTTGAAGCCGACGAGTTGTATTTCCTTTAAGTTCAAAGTATACTACTCCTTTACTTTTTTTCTCGTTCTTTTTTGGAAAGCTCCCACAAAAGCCGCGCCGCGGCGGTGGCTTCCGCTTCCCGTTTCGTCCTGCCCTCGCCCGCTGCGCTTTCGCCGAGCGCGCGCGCCGTGCAATGGAACACGGGGCTGTTGTCTTTGCCCGTTTTTACTACCTCGTAGCGCGGCTCTTCCACGCTGCGCTTTTCTAAAAATTCTTTTAAGTCGCCCTTGGGATTGTCCACCTTGATATCCAAGCTGATATTTCCGTGCTCGAGAATGAATTTTTTCGCCGCTTTATAGCCGCCGTCCAAGTAGATCGCCGCCGTTACCGCTTCGAATAGGCTGGATTTCGCCTTGCCCTTGACGTTGTATTCCGTCCTGCCACTCTTTAAGAGGTATTGCCAAATATCCAGCGCGTCCACCGCCGAATCCAGCGCGTTTTTGCATACGATCTTTTGGCGCTTTGCCGTAAGCTCCCCCTCCGACGCCTTGGGAGATTTTCTATATTGCCACTCGGTGACGACGAGCTGCAACACCGAATCGCCCAAATACTCCAAGCGCTCGTTGTTCCTGCCGCCGTAACGGCTCGTATACGAGGCGTGCGTGAACGCTTCCTTTAATAAATTTTTATTGCGGAAGGTATAACCGATCTTGGCTTCGATCTCGGCTACGGGCAGCTCCATTATTCGTTCGCTCCCGTTTGCGAGGCTTCCGCGATCGCGTTCATATCCACCGCGTCTATCATGGTCTTGATCTTTTCTACCATATTGCCTCTGACCGCGTTCGCCGCTTGCGCGATACATACGCTAAAGCCGCGCGCCTTGGAATTGCCGTGGCCCTTTACGACCGCTTTGGTAAGCCCCAGGAAGGTCGCGCCCCCCTGCGCTTCGTAGTCCAAACCCTTTTTGATGCCCTTGATGATATCGCCGCAAAGCAGGGCGCGGAGCTTCGTCCAAAGATTGCGCTTGAATTCCCGCTTCATAATGCTGCTGACCGCCTTGCCGCAGCCCTCTACCGCCTTCATCGCCAAGTTGCCCGAGAAGCCGTCGGAAACGACCACGTCCACGTCGCCGTACATGATCTCGCGACCCTCGACGTTGCCCTCGTAATTTATGCAAGCGAGCTTTTTCAAAAGAGCGTTTGCCTCTTGATGCAGCAGCGTACCCTTGTGATCCTCCGTGCCGTTGTTCAAAAGTCCCACCTTGGGGCTTTCGATACCGTACGCCGCGTTGGCGTACGCCGAAGCCATGATCGCAAAGTGCAACAAATTGATGGGCTTACATTCCAAATTGGCGCCGCAATCGCAAAGGAAGGTCGCCGTGCCCCTGTAATTGGGAATGGCAGGGCAAAGCGCGGGACGGGATACCCCCTTGATCCTGCCTAAAATAAGTACGCCTGCGGTGAGCACCGCGCCCGTCGAGCCGGAGGATACGAGCCCCTCCGCCCTGCCCTCCTTCAAGAGGCGGAACGCCACGACGAGCGAGGAGTCCTTTTTCGTCTTTACCGCTTTGGTGGGAACCTCCTCCATCGTGATCACCTCCGTCGTGTGCACGATCTCGAGGCGCGATCTATCGTACGAAAGCTCTTTGAGCTCGGCGTTGATTTGCGCTTCGTCGCCGACGAGGATCAGGGAAAGCTCCTTGTCCTTATTGAGCGCGTTGACCGCGCCGAGTACCTGTTGCTTGGGCGCGTAATCGCCGCCCATTACGTCTACTACGATCTTCGTCATAAGGTTTTCTCCTTGATTGAATAATGTAAAATTTTATATGTGATTACTTCACTTCGTTTGGCTACGCCAAATAGCAAGCTGAGCGCAATGACAAACGAGGCTTACAACTATAGTTGTATACTCATAGCCGAGCGAGAAAAGCACAGCGCAACGCTGAAATGCGTAGCGGTTTCTTCTTTCTACACCGAGCCGAGCGATAAAAACGCAGCAAGAAGCAAGCAAGACGAGGCGAACGCGGATTTCTCGAAGGGAGTTTACTTTGCGTAAACGAGCGAGAGAAAACGCAAGTTCAACGCCGTATTGCATAGCTTATTCTTCGTTCTACACCGAGCCGAGCGATAAAAACGAAGCAAGAAGCAAGCAAGACAAGGCGAACGCGGATTTCTCGAAGGGAGTTTACTTTGCGTAAACGAGCAAGAGAAAACGCAAGTTCAACGCCGTATTGCGTAGCTTATTCTTCGTTTTTAATATTCCAAGTTGCCGACCGTGCGAGGGAACGGGATCACGTCACGGATATTCGCGATACCCGTCAGGTACATGATCATACGCTCGAAGCCGAGCCCGAAGCCGCTGTGCGTCGTGCCGCCGTATTTCCTTAAATTGAGATACCAAGAATAGTCCTTGGGGTCCATTCCCAGCTCCTCGATACGCTTGACGAGCTTGTCGTAATCGTCCTCCCTTTGCGAGCCGCCGACGAGCTCTCCGATCCCCGGGACGAGCAGGTCCGCCGCCGCCACCGTTTTGCCGTCGGGGTTTTGCTTCATATAGAACGCCTTGATCTCCTTGGGATAGTCGGTGAGGAACACGGGCTTTTTATAGACGACCTCGGTGATGAAACGCTCGTGCTCGCTTTGTAGATCCTTGCCCCAAAAGATGTTTTTATCGTCGAATTTGTCCGCGTTTTGCTTCAAAATCTCGATCGCTTCCGTATAGCTCAAGCGCACGAACGCGTTTTCCGATACGTTCTTCAACCGTTCCTTCAAGCCCGTATCCACGAATTGGTTGAGGAAGTTGATCTCGTCCGCGCACGTTTCGGAAACGTAGTCGATCACGTACTTTACCATCGCTTCCGCGATATCCATATCCCCTTGCAGGTCGCAAAACGCCATTTCCGGCTCGATCATCCAAAATTCCGCCGCGTGGCGCGCCGTGTTGGAGTGCTCGGCGCGGAAGGTGGGTCCGAACGTATAGACGTTGCCGAACGCCATCGCGTACGTTTCGGCGTTGAGCTGCCCCGAAACGGTGAGCGCCGCTTTCTTGCCGAAGAAATCGTCCTTATAATCCACCGCGCCCTTTTTCTCCATATCCAGCGTGGTCACTTGGAACATCGCGCCCGCGCCCTCGCAGTCGCTACCCGTGATGATGGGGGTGTGCACGTAAACGAAGCCCCTGTCGTTGAAAAATTTATGAATGGCGATCGCCGCTTCGCTGCGGATCCTAAAAGCCGCGCCGAATAAATTGGTACGGGGGCGCAAATACGCGATCTCACGCAAAAATTCGACGGAATGGCGCTTTTTTTGCAGGGGATAATCGGGCGTCGATTCCCCCTCGATCGCGATTTCCGTCGCTTTGATCTCGTAAGGTTGTTTGTTTTCGGGCGTGAGCACGACCGTCCCCGTTATCACGAGGGACATACCCACGTTGCCGTGCGCGATCGCGTCGTAATTTTCCAAATGGGCGCGCTCGAATACGATCTGCGTGCTCTTGAAGCAGCTACCGTCGTTCAGCTCGATAAAGCCGAACGCTTTGGAATCGCGAATGGTCCTTGCCCAACCTGCTACCGTGACCGTTTTGCCGCCGTAGTCTTCCAAGCTTTTGTTGAGTTCTTTGAGCGTAAGTCTTTGCATCTTCAACCGTCCTTTTGCTTAAAGGGTTTACGCCGTTTTTTCGTCAAACGGCTCTATCCCCGATTTTATACTCTTTTATTATAACATTTTTTCGGCAAAAAGACAATCGTTTGAGCCTATTTAATTGGTCGTATTCTCGATTTTTTTGGCGATTACCCCCTGTACGGGCAGGTAGCTGTCCGTGCGTAAGCGGGTGCGCGAAAGCAGGCTGTCCCCTTTATACTTCTCCAAGTACGCCTGACTTTTCAGTCCGTTTTTGGGAGAACGAACGATCTCCTCCGTGTCCCCCTCCTTGACGATAGGCGGCGGAGGGGGTATCTCCTCTAACGTTTCGCTGACGATCTCGTAACGGTAGCCCTCCCGTTTGCCCAAAAAGCCGACGCGGATCGCGCCCTCCGTTACCTTGGCGCTGATGCGCACGGGAAAGGAATGGGGATTATAGAATTTCAGGTCGCTTTGCGTGGACACCATCGCGTCGCGCGAGGGCGCGACGTAGGATACCTGCAAGGAGTGCGGGTGAAATTCCGTGACCGTCAAGCCCGATTTGAGCGCGGCGTTGTATAGCGTGGTGCTCACCTGACAAACGCCGCCGCCCGTGCCCAGCACGTATTCGCCACCGACTATGATCTTCGCCTGCTGAAAGCCCGCCTCTTTCGTACGCTCCCCCACCGTTTGGTTGAAGGAAAATTCCCCGTACGGCTGTAGGGTCACGCCGTCGATCAGGGAAGCGGCGATTTGGATATTTCGGCTCCGTCCGCTCTCCGCTTGGTTGAAATAGGTGGTGTACGAGGACACCGTTTCCAGCTCCGCCGCCTCCGCGCTTTTTACGGCAACGGGAAACCACGGAAAAAACACGATCGCAAAGAGGATCGCCAACGTTAAAAATATACTTTTTTTCCGTTCTTTTCTCATTTCAACGCGTACCTGCCCCAAACAAAACGCATACCGTATCGTATTACAGTATGCGTTCTTATTTATTCTTTTATCCGTCCGTTTTCAATACGGATCTTATTGCAGTCGGCGCCGTAGAGTACCCGTTCGGCGTGCGTGCAGGTGAGGATCGTTTGTATTCCCTCCACGCGCCGTAAAAGCTTTTTTCTTCGGCGCAGGTCCAGCTCGCTCATAACGTCGTCCAAAACCAAGACGGGATATTCGCCCGAAAGCTCCTTGAATATTTGCACTTCGGCAAGCTTTAAGGAGAGCGCCGCCGTACGCTGTTGCCCCTGCGAGGCGTACGCCTTGGCGTCCACGCCCGATACGGTCACGCTCAAATCGTCGCGGTGCGGCCCTACCGTGGTAAAGCCGAGCCGTATATCCTTTTCGTAATTCGCCGCGAGCTTTTTCGCCAAGAGCTCGGCGATCTCCGCCTCCTCGCCCCCGTAGCGCTTGTCGGGGGACAGGGCGAGCTCTTCGGCGCTATCCGTCAAATACGCGTGCATTTCCGTTGCGTACGGGGAGAGCTTTTGCAAAAATTCCGTACGCTTTTTGACGATGGTCGCGGCGTACCTGCAAAGCTGTTCGTCCCATACGGGCAAAGTGTCCAGGACGAGGGAGATATCGGGGTTTTTCAGCAGGGCGTTGCGCTGGTCTAATATCTTATTATACCGAAGCAGCGCCGTATAATAGGTGGGCGAGGTTTGGGAGATGGAGACGTTCATAAACCGACGGCGTTCGTCCGGTCCGTCTTGGATAAGGCGAAGCTCACCGGGGGAGAAGAATACGCTGTTGATATGCCCCATCAAGTCGGCGTTTTTGGCTATTTTCGCGCCGTTGACGCGAAGCTCGCGCTTGGCTTCGGAGATATTCGCCTCCACCGTTACTTTGCCGTAGCGGTTTTCCGCTTCGGCGGCGATATGCGCGTATTCCTCGCCGATACGAATGAGTTGTTTGTCGTGGCGGATCCTGAGCGAAGTGCCCGTGCAAAGGTAAAAAACGGCTTCGGCGCAGTTGGTCTTGCCCTGTGCGTTCTTGCCGAACAGGACGTTCAAGCCCTCCGAAAAGTCGAATTTTTCGCTCTCGTAGTTTCTGAAATTTTGCAGGAATAATTTTTTTATTTGCATAATCCTTAAAAACTGCCTTAAAACCGCTTTCTTTTTCTCGAATTTTGTATTATAATTATATCAAATAATTTTCAAAATTTCAAGGTTATACGTACGCAAAAGAGAAAAATTTCGTTTTTAGGGGATAAACTTATGGCAGAGAACACGCAACTTCAATACGTTTGGAAGCAAATCAGCGAGAGAGTGGAAAATCTCATCTCTCCCGTTTCCTACGATTCCTTTATCAAGCCGTTGGAGCCCGTGGATATTACGGGTAGAAAGATCGTTTTGAAAGCCGCGACCGATATGGCGGCGAACGTCGTTATGAATAAGCACGCGGACAAGCTTCGCGAGGCTATTCAAAAGTGCGATCTCGGCGTGAACGATTTCCGCCTCGTCGTGGACGGCAGTAAGGAGTTTTCTCCCAACGCCGATATCGACGCTATCGACACCTTCCAGCCCTCCCCCATCAATAAGCAATTTACTTTCGATTCTTTCGTTACGGGGCCGGGGAATAAATTCGTGTACGCCGCGGCGAAGGCGGTCGCGGAAAACCCCGGGGACGATACCTTTAACCCCTTATTTATCTATGGGGAATCGGGGTTGGGTAAAACGCACTTGATGCAAGCGATCGCCAACGATCTCGCGGTGCGCGCGCCCGAAAAAAAGGTGTTATACACCACTTGCGAAAATTTCCTCAACGAGTTTATCGATTCTATCGCGCAAAGAAGCGGCGCGCAATTTAGGCTCCACTACCGTAACGTGGACGTATTGATGATCGACGACGTGCAATTTTTGAAAAACAAGACCCAGGTGCAAGAGGAGTTCTTCCATACCTTTAACGAGCTGAAGGCGCAAAACAAGCAGATCGTTTTGACCTCCGACCGTCCGCCCAAGGAGATCCCTACGCTCGAGGAGCGTTTGCGGACCCGTTTCGAGGGGGGCATGATCGCGGATATCCAACCGCCCACGACGGAGACGAAGATCGCGATCTTGCGCCGTAAGGCGCTCGATAGAAAGTGCGCGGTGCCCGACGAGGTATTGGAGTTTTTGGCGCGCGATTCGGGACACGACGTGCGTACGCTCGAGGGACGGTTGACCAAGGTCATTTTCGCAAGCAAGCTGCACGAGGAGCCGATCACCTTACAGCTTGCACAGCTGGCGCTCAACGAGTCGGTGAACGAATCGGAGTCGCAGGAGGATATCACCCCCGATACCATCATCAACGCGGTATGCTCTTATTTTAAGCAAAAGCGCGAGGATCTACTCGGGAAAAGCAGGCAGGCGGAGCTTGCCAAGGCGCGGCAAATTTGCGCTTATTTGATGTGCGAAATGCTTTCCCTCCCCCTCGTGGCGGTGGGCGAGCGGTTGGGCGGTCGCGATCATACGACGATCATGTACGCGCGCGATAAGATGGAAAAGCTTGCCAAGCTCAACGACAAGGTGGCAAAGGAGATCGACGATATCAAGAGTATCGTATTGAAGAAGTAGGGTTATGGAAAACGAGGGTACGACGGGATTTTTGGAATACGCCGCGGACGCGGTCGTCGTAGGGGCAGGTCACGCAGGCTGCGAGGCTGCCCTTGCTTTGGCGCGGCTGGGGTTTAACACCGCTCTTTTGACCCTCAATCTCGACGCGATCGCCTTTTTGCCCTGCAATCCCTCTATCGGGGGTACCGCTAAGGGGCATTTGGTGCGCGAGATCGACGCGCTGGGCGGTCAAATGGGGATCGTGGCGGACGATACCGCCTTGCAGATCCGTATGCTGAACGTGGGCAAGGGCGCGGCGGTGCAAAGCTTGCGCGCGCAATCGGATAAGAACGCGTACCACCGTGAGATGAAGCGGGTGCTCGAAAATACCGAAAATTTACGCATTATCCAAGCGGAAGCGGCGGAAATACTCGTCGAAAACGGGAAGTGCGCGGGCGTAAAGACCGCGTACGGGAGCGTGATCTCCTGTCGCGCCGTCGTGCTGTGCACGGGCGTTTATCTCAACGGGGAAACGATCACGGGCGCGCTCGTGCAAAAGTCGGGACCCAACGGTTTTGCGCCCGCTAACCTTTTAACGGAGAGCTTGGCGAAGATCGGCTTTTCCATTCGGCGGTTCAAGACGGGGACGCCTGCGCGCGTGGACGGCAGAACGGTCGATTACGCAAGGTGCGAAATACAAAACGGGGATACGGATATCTACGCGTTTTCGTTTATGCACGATACGCCGCCCGCAAATACGTTGCCCTGTTATTTGACGTATACTAATTTGCAAACGCACGAGGTCATTTTGGAAAACCTCGAACGCTCCCCCCTTTACAACGGTACGATCGTATCGACGGGACCGCGGTATTGCCCCTCCATCGAAACGAAGGTGGTACGGTTCAAGGACAAGGAGCGGCATCAAATCTTCTTGGAGCCGGAGGGCGCGGATACGCACGAGGTATACGTGCAGGGTATGTCTACCTCTATGCCCCACGATATCCAACGGGCGATGTACGCGACGGTCGCGGGGCTGGAAAACGCCGATATTATGCGCTACGGCTATGCGATCGAATACGATTGCATCGATACCTTGGACGTGCTGCCTACCTTGGAGTTCAAAAAGGTGGAGGGCGTGTATACCGCAGGGCAAATCAACGGTACTTCGGGGTATGAGGAGGCGGCGGCGCAGGGCTTGATCGCCGGCGTGAACGCGGCTTTGAAGCTGAAGGGCTTGCCCCCCTTTATCCTGCGACGGGACGAGGCTTATATCGGCGTGCTCATAGACGATCTCGTGACCAAGGGTACGGACGAGCCGTACCGAATGATGACCTCGCGTGCCGAGCACCGCATTTGCTTGCGACAGGATAACGCCGATTTCCGTTTGACGGAAAAGGGCAGGGAGATCGGTTTGGTTTCAAGCGAAAGGTACGAGCGGTTTTTGGCGAGAAAGGCGGCGTACGAGGCGCTTTTAGCGGAAATGAAAACGCGCGTGCCGCAAAAGCAGGCGGCGGAATTTTTGAAAAAGTACGGCTACGACGAGCCGAGCGGCAGCGTGTCCTACGCCGATATGATCAAGCGTTCGGTGCCCTTAAAGGATATCGTCGCGCATTTCGGCGTGTTCGAGGGATACGCCAAGAACGTGCGCGAAACGGCGGAGATCGCCGTCAAATACGAGGGGTACTTAAAGCAGGGAAACGAGCTGATCGAACGCGCCAAGCGGCTGGAGGATAAGGCGTTGCCCGTCGATATCGATTACGATACCATTTTGGGCTTGCGCCTCGAAGCACGGGAGAAATTAAACCGCGTGCGGCCCTTGAATTTGGGGCAGGCAGGCAGAATTTCGGGGGTCAACCCTGCGGATATATCCGTTTTGATGGTGTGGCTTTCGACGAGGAAATAATTTTCGACTAAAACAACTAAAGAAAGATCCCGCATACGTTGCGGGATCTTTCTTTAGTTGTTCGTTTGTTTCCAAGCGTCAAATCTTTTTAATTCCGTTTCATTGAGAGGGCTAAACCCCTTTTCCTCGAATAAAACTTTTAATTTTTCTCTTTTCTCGATTTGCCATTCTTCCTTTGTTTTCGTAGACTTGGTTATCGTTTTTTGTTCCCAATAGAGCCTATGACCGATCGCGTAAAGCGCCATCCAAACAATGGGCAAAAAGGAAATATCGGCGAAAAACCAAATCATAAAAAACAAAAGCGGTAGAAATAAACTCGTACGTCTTTTCGTTTTATCCCTATCTTTTTGCGCTTGCTCCACATTCTCCGTCGGACAATACTGTAACCGCATTTTATTATTTAAGGCATATGCCGTTACGCCGTATTTCTTTCCGTTTAGCTCAAAAGGCAATATATAGTTGGATACGATCACGTTTACGCAGGCGTTCACTTTACTTTCGGCAACGTATTGAAAATTGTCCGATATATCACCCGGCAAATTAAACTCACAATGCGTAGCGATAAACCCTGCTCCGCGAGCGGTAGCAGCCTCTACGTGCCACGATTTGGGATGAACGGGCTCTACCGAAACCATTCCCTCCGCATAAGGAGAAACCGCTGCTTTCCAACCGGTTTCTTCAACCGTATTTTCAAAATCCTCTACCCCCGTTTCCTCTTGAAAGTCGTCTACGTATTCTTTCAACGCATTCGAAAGTTCGCACGAAGAAAGCGCGCTTTCCTCCGTTTCTCCGCTGATAGAACGCCAATCGGTTACCGTACGTTCCTTTAATTCCCTTTTTCCCGATAAAGTTTCCCCCCAATACTGCTCCGTTCTATTATAGCCGATTTCCGCCGTATACCGAAGATGATGTTCCGCCACCACAAAGAGATATTGCGAATACGCTTCCTGCGCTTCCTTAAATACCCCCTCGCAAATCACCGACGGGATATTTTCATTCGTAAAAAGAGAAAGATACGCCTCCCTCTCAAATTCTTTTAACGTATGATTTCGCTTGAAAATTCTATAGTCTATCTCTATTTGCTCTAAATTGATAACGCCCATTTCTTTTTCCTTTTCTTTGGTTTTATAGAATATTCTATACTAAAATAAGATAACACAAACACAAAAAAATGTCAAGCAAAATGTATAGAAAATTCTATTCTTTTGTTTATTTGATAGAATTTTCTATATAATAAAGATATGAAAGAGATAGAATTCAAGGAAATATTAAAAACTTTTTTGAAAGAAAACGATTTAACGCAAACGAGATTTGCAGGGATCGTCGGCGTGAAGCAAAGTCAGGTGAGCGAATGGTTAAAGGGAAAAGCAAAACCGAGCTACGATATACTGCGACAAATGTCGAAGTCCTTCGGGATCTCCGCCGATTACTTTTTGGGTATCGTCGATTATTATTAACGAACAAGCCACTCGCTATGCGAGTGGCTTTCGTATTCCCTATCAGTTTTTGAATTGCAGGCTATACAGCTTGGCGTATTCGCCGTTTTGGGCAAGCAAGGCTTCGTGCGTGCCCTGCTCGATAATTTTTCCGTCCGCGACCACCGCGATCTCGTCCGCGTTTTTTACGGTGGAAAGGCGGTGCGCCACCACCAGCGTAGTCCTGCCCTTGCACAGCTCGTCCAGCGATCTTTGAATGAGGATCTCCGTCGTGTTGTCCAGCGCGCTCGTCGCTTCGTCCAAAATGAGTATGGGCGGATCCTTCAAAAAGACCCTCGCGATCGAAAGCCGCTGCTTTTGTCCGCCCGAAAGCTTGACGCCGCGCTCCCCGATCACCGTGTCGTACCCCTTTTCCAGGGTGCAAACGTAGTCGTGGATATTCGCGCGCTTCGCCGCCTCGATCACCTCTTCCTCCGTCGCGTTCGGTCTACCGTATAAAATATTGTCGCGGATACTTGCGTTGAATAAGTACACGTCCTGCTGCACGATACCGATATTTTTCCGTAGAGAGGCTGCCGTGACTTCGCTTATCTCGGTATCGTCCACGAATATCTTACCCTGCTCCACCTCGTAAAATCGGGGGATCAGGTGGCAAATGGTCGTCTTGCCGCCGCCGCTCGGCCCTACGAGCGCGAACACCGCGCCCTTTTTAACGTCCAGGTTGACCTCGTGCAAGACCTCTTTCCCGTCGCTGTACGCAAACGACACGTCCTCGAAGCGTATCCTGCCCTCGACGGCGGTAAGCTCTTTCGCGCCCTCTATATCCTTTTCGCTCTCCGCGTCCATAATCTCCAAAAACCGCTTAAAGCCCGTCACGCCGTTTTGATACTGTTCCATAAAGGCGATCAAATTGCGGACGGGGGCGAGGAAAATATTGATGGAAACGATAAACGCCGTATAGTCCCCAAGCGCGATCTTGCCCGCGTACAAGAACAGTCCGCCCGCGATCAGCACGACGACGTTGAAAACCTCGGTGACGAAAGTGGTCGTGGAATGGAAAACGCCCATTGCGTGGTACGCCTTTTTACGCGCGCCGACGAACGCGCCGTTCCCCTTTTCGAATTTTTCCACCTCCGTTTGCGCGTTGGTGAACGCTTTGGTGACACGTATGCCCGAAACGCTGCTTTCCAGCGCCGCGTTGATCTCGGCGACCGCTTTCCTGCTTTCCATAAACGCGTTTCGCATTTTTCTACGCACGGCAAAGGAGATGACGAGCAAGAAGGGTACGCAAACGAAGATGATGAGGGTCAAAAGCACGTTGATCGTCATTAAATAGATAAACGCCGTAACGATGGAGATGGAGGAAATGACGACGTTTTCCGGTCCGTGATGCGCCAGCTCGCTGATATCGTTTAAGTCGTTGGTCATACGGGACATAATCTTGCCCGTTTCGTGGTTATCGTAAAAGGTATACGGCAGCGTTTGCAGGCGGCGGAACATATCGCTACGCATTTGCGCCTGCATTTTTACGCCGATCATATGCCCTTGGTATTGGATAAAATAATTGAGCGCGAGCCGCACTCCGTACAACGCGAGCAATACCGCGCCGAAAATAACGATCTTCGTATATTCTCTTTCGGGGATATAGTCGTTGAGCATCGTTCGCGTGACGATGGGATACACGATACCCACCATCGCCACGATCAAGGAGGCGAGCATATCCAGCGTGAACGCCGTTTTATGCGGTTTGTAATAAGCTAAAAATCGTTTTAACATTCCTTCGTACCTTACAAAATTCGAAAAACACCGACGAAAAGTCGGTGTTTTTTCCGTTGTTTTACGTTTAGTCCATCTTTTCGAGCAATCTCAAATCGATACCCTTTTCGCCGATCTTGATGATCTCCACCTTTACCTTGTCGCCGATATTGAGAACGTCTTCGACTTGGTTTACTCTTTGCTCGGAGAGCTTGGAGATGTGGATCATACCGTCCTTGCCGGGGGCAAATTCCACGAACGCGCCCACCTTGGAAAGAATTCTTACGACCACGCCTACGAACATATCGCCCACTTCGGGATCGTGTGCGATCGATTCGACGATCGCTTTCGCGCGGTTGGCGTTTGCCACGTCGCCGTAGCAAGCGATGCATACCGTTCCGTCTTCCTCGATGTCGATCTTCGTGCCCGTTTGCTCGATGATCTTGTTGATAACTTTGCCCTGTTTGCCGACGACGTCGCCGATCTTTTCGGGATTGATCTTGAAGGTGATGATCTTGGGCGCGTATACGGAAAGCTCTTCGTTTACGGCAGGGATACATTCGAGCATCTTGCCCAAGATATGCTTTCTCGCTTCCTGTGCTTGCGCGATCGCGTCAAGCATGATCTCCTCGGAAATGCCCTTGATCTTGATATCCATTTGGATCGCCGTGATACCCTTGTCCGTACCCGCTACCTTGAAGTCCATATCGCCGAGGAAGTCCTCCAAGCCTTGGATATCCGTCAAGATAACGTATTTGCCCGTTTCGGGGTCTTTTACAAGACCCATAGCGCAGCCTGCAACGGGGGCTTTGATGGGCACGCCTGCGTCCATAAGCGCCATCGTCGAGCCGCAAACGGAAGCCATCGACGAGGAGCCGTTGGAGGAGTAGATATCCGATACGACGCGGATCGCGTAAGGGAATTCGCTCTCGCTGGGAATGACGGGAACGAGCGCGCGTTCCGCCAAAGCGCCGTGACCGATCTCGCGACGGCCGGGGCTTCTGAGCGCCTTTGCTTCGCCCGTGCAGTAGCCGGGGAAGTTGTATTGGTGCATATATCTCTTTTCTTCTTCCTCGTCAAGACCCTCCATTCTTTGCGCTTCGCCGAGCATACCGAGCGTACAGGTCGTCAACGCCTGCGTTTGTCCTCTCGTGAATACCGCCGAGCCGTGCACGCGCGGCAGGATACCGTGCTCGCACCAAATGGGACGGACTTCCTTCAAGCTTCTACCGTCGGGACGGATACCCTTGTCGAAGATCTTCGCGCGAACGATACCCTTTACGATATAGTAGATGGAATCCTTCACTTCGCGCATTTGGTCGGGATAGATCTCCGCGAAATGCTCGACGATCTCCGCTTCCGCCGCCGCTTGACGGGCTTGTCTTTCCTGTCTATCGAACGTGTCGAGCGCCGCAACGAGCTTGTCGTAGCCGTACGCTTTGACCGCCGCGTCCAAATCCTCGGGAATATGATAAAACTCCATTTCCTTCTTGGGCTTGCCCACTTCCTTGGCGATCTCCTCTACGAACGCGCAGACCTTTTTGATCTCCTCGTGACCGAACGTGATCGCGCCGACCATTTCCGCGTCGGTGACTTCGTTCGCGCCCGCTTCGATCATAAGGATCGCGTCTTTCGTGCCTGCCAAGGAAAGGTGAATGGTGCTCTTTTCCTTTTCTGCTACGGTGGGGTTGATGATATACTTACCGTCGATAAGCCCTACGATGACCGAGCCCGTGGGACCCGCCCAAGGGATATCCGAGACGGAAAGCGCGACGGACGAGCCGATCATAGCGAGAGGCTCGGGAGCGATATCGGGATCGACCGAAAGCGCCGTAGCCACGACGACTACGTCGTTGAAAATTCCCTTGGGGAACAACGGACGAATGGGTCTATCGATCAAACGGGCGGTCAAGATCGCCTTATCGGACGCTCTACCCTCGCGTTTTTTGAAGCCGCCGGGGATCTTACCTACGGCGAACATTTTTTCTTCGTAGTCTACGGACAGGGGGAAGAAGTCCATACCCTCTCTCGCCGTTTCCGACATACATACGGATACGTGTACCGCCGTATCGCCGCAACGAACCAAGCACGCGCCGTTTGCCTGTTCGGCGTATTTACCGATCTCTACGACGAGCTCTCTCCCTGCGTAATCAGTTTTGAATACTTTTGCATTTTCTAAATTCGGCATTGTTGATTTTCTCCTTTTCGTTTATTCTTTTTGGTTCTTGTCCGTTTACGCCGCCCAGCGGTAAACGGGGTTTGACGTACGCGTCGTCGAAAAAGCCTATGCCGTAGCTTGTCCTCTTGCACGTACGTCGACAAAAAAGGGCGAGTTAAAATACCCACCCTTTCGTGCTTTCATTACTTTCTCAATCCCAACGCTTCGATGATCGCTCTGTATCTTGCGATATCCTTTTCTTTCAAGTAGTCCAAAAGACCACGGCGCTTACCGACCATCTTCAAAAGGCCGCGACGGGAGTGGTTGTCCTGCTTGTGCGTTTTCAAATGCTCGTTGAGGTGGTTGATCCTTTGCGTCAAAAGAGCGATTTGAACCTCGGGCGAACCGGTGTCGCCCTCGTGGGTTGCGTGTTTTGCAATGATTTCTTTCTTTTCCATTTCTTTTTATCCTCCTATGGAATGGTATCTCGTATCGCAAAGGGAAACGTGGAGAATCGTTACTCCTTGCGACCGTTGCTACTATTTTACCACAAACTTAAAAGAATGTAAATCAAAAATACACTCTATTTTGCTTTTTTTGGGTTATTCTTTGAAAAATTTCCGTTTTTTGACAATGATCTCGTCGATATTGGCGATATAGGTTTTCAAATCCTTTTGCGAGGCGAAGCGCTCGAGCTTGCCCTCCTTCGTATACACCCGTTTGGAGATCGCGTTCGCGCCCACCGCCAAATTGTCCGTCGTTTCCTCCATGACGTCGATATTGTAAACGCACGCTTTGCCCTCTTTCGTCCAGCCCGTGTTTTCGTTGTTGCCCGCTTGGTATTTTTGACGGTACGTATAATAGGGCGAATAGCCGCGTTCGTCCAATATTTTACGCGAGGCGGCGATCATATCCGAAATATCCTCGTTCTCGATATACGATATCTCCTCTTTGAGCTTGGCGCCCGATTTGAGGGAAAGGCAATGCACCGTGATATTGTCCGCCCCCGTTTTTGCCGCGCTCTCCACACCCTTGGAAAAGGCTTCGGGCGTTTCGTCCGTCAAGCCCGCGATCAGGTCGATATTGACGGTAAAGCCGTATTTTTCCGACGTTTCGTACGCTTTGTAAAAATCCGCGACGGTGTGTTTTCTGCCGATCTTTTGCAGGGTTTCGTCCGAAAAGGTTTGGGGATTGACGCAAATGCGGTTCACGCCGAAGTCGCGCAAAAGCTTGAGCTTGTCCTCGGAAAAGACGTCCGGTCTACCCGCTTCGACGGTGTACTCCGCTTGGGGGTTGAGAGCAAAAAGCGGGGCGGTCGAGCGTAAGACCCGTGCCAATTCGTCCGTTTGAAGGGCAAAGGGCGTGCCGCCGCCGATATATACGCCGCGAAGATTGCCTACGAGCTCCCGTGCCGCGAGCAGCTCCCTATCGAGCGCGTCCAAATAGGCGGGAATATAGGCGCGCGTTTTTTCGATGGGCGCGGTGATGAACGAGCAATAGGCGCATTTGGTCGGGCAAAAGGGGAGGGACACGAACAGCTCGGTGTTGCCGTCCTTTTTTTCGTAGATACCCTCTTGCGTTTGCAGGATCCGTTCCACGAGGCTGATATTTTCGTCGCATACCCCCATTTGGGCAAAGAGCTTTTTGAAGTCCTCGCCCCGTTCCTTTTCGGCGTACGCCAGCTTGGTGGGACGGATACCCGTGAGCGCGCCCCACGGCATTTTTACGTCGTATTTTTTGCTTAAAAGCTCGTACAAACGAAGCTTGGCAAAGCGGCGCTCCAGACGTTTGAATAGGATCTCGTCGCATACCTGCCCCTCGTCCTTGAAGGAATACCGCTCGCCGTCGATCGCGAAATCGTTATAAAACACGCCTCCCTCAAACCGAAAGGCGTGTTCGATCGTTTGCGGTCGGGTTTGGAATAACCGCGCGGCGTCCAAAAGCTCGTTTTCTAAAAAGGTACAATTGGTGGTAAGCTGCATTTTCGTTCCTGTTAAAGGTCTATGATAAAGGGGTTGGTTTTCTTTTCCGTTTCGAGGGTGGTTGGTTCGTTGTGACCTGCGTAGACGGGCATATCGTCGAGCGCGCATAAGCGGCGCAGGCTCTCTCGCATCGCGCCCATATCCCCCGTCGGGAAGTCCGTCCGTCCGATACTGCCCGCAAAAAGGGTGTCGCCTGCGAAAAGGTAACGTTCCCCCTCTTGCGTTTCGCAAAGATAGCACGCGCTACCCTTGGTGTGCCCTGCCGTGTGCAAAGCCCGAAAACGCATACCGCAAAGGGATATCTCCTCGTTATCGCACAGGGCTTGATCGATCGTAAAGGTCACGGGCGGCGCGCCGAATAGTCCGCATAGATCGGCGCTCGTGCCGAAAAGCGGCTTTTCCTCGTCCAAGCAAAGGACTTTCGCGCCCCGTTCCTGCAAAAGCTCCGTGCCGCCGATATGGTCGAAATGACAATGGGTGAGCAGTACGAATTTTGCCTCCAAGCCGCGCCCTTTCAGCTCGTCCGCAACGCGCGGCTGAGCGGGGTCGATCACGACGGCGGTCTTGCCGTCCGCCGTCAAAGCATAGGTATTCGAGCCGAAGCCGTAGGGATAAATGGTGATAATTTGCATAATGATAGAGTGACGTGAATTGTATACTCGGAGCCGAGCGAGAAAAACGAAGCAAGATGCAAGCAAGACAAGGAAAACGAGCATTTTCGACGCGAGATGTACACGTAGTACACGAGCGAGAAAAGCGGAGTTTGACACCGTATTGCGCCGCATATTCTTTGTTTTTAAGATAAGGAGGTGAGGCGGTGTACCTCGTATATACGCCTATCCGCTTGCATCTTCTTGATGAGCATATCCACCTCCGCGATATCGGTGAGGGAGATGGACGCCTCCAAAATCGCGTCGCCGTTTTTGTCGATCCGTCCGTTTACCGAGGTGATGGAAAGCTTTAAGTCAGCCACCACAAGCGAGAGCACGGAAAGCGCCGCGCCCTGCTCCGCCGCGCGAACGGATATGTTCGCGTTGTAGCGCTGCTTGCCACCTGCTTCCACGCGCCAAGAGGCGGGCAACAGGCGGTCGCTATCGATGCCTCTTATATTCGGACAGTCGCAACGGTGAATGACCACCCCCCTGCCGCGGGAGGTGTAGCCCACGATCTCGTCCCCCGGGACGGGCGAGCAACAGCCCGCGAATTTTACGAGCATACCCGATTGACCGTTGACGAGCACGCCCCCTACCGAGCGGTTGCCGCCGTCGCCTGCCTTGATATCCACGGCAAGCGGCGTTTCCTTGCGGTAAAAATCGATGAGCTTGAAAAGGATCTGATTGACGGACACCGAGCCGTAGCCCACCGCCGCGAGCATCTCCTCCTCCGCGCCGAACGAGAAGCGCTCGGAAATGCGCTTGAAGCTCTCCGCCGTCAACAGCGACGAGAGGGAGAAGCCGCGTTTTTTCGCTTCCTCCTCCAGCTTGATCTGTCCGATCCGGATATTTTCGTCCTTTAATTCGTTCTTATAGAACTGTTTGATCTTGGCTCTCGCGCTCGAGGATTTGATAAATTTGAGCCAATCGCGCGAGGGGCCTTTGGAGTTGGGCGAGGTGATGATCTCCACGACGTCCCCCACCTCCAGCCTGGTGGTCAAGGGCACGATCTTGGAATTGACGCGCGCGCCCGTGCAACGGTTGCCTACCTCCGAGTGAATGGCGTAGGCGAAGTCGACGGGGGTCGCTTCGGGAGGCAAGGAGATGACCTTACCGCGCGGCGTGAATACGAGCAGCTCGTGGCTGTAAAGCTCCGTTTTGAGCGCGTTGATAAATTCCTTGGAGTCCTTTAAGTCCCCCTGCCATTCCATTACCTCGCGCAGCCAAGCGAGCTTGTTTTCGAAGTCGTTTTGCTCCTCCGCCGTTTTGCCCTCTTTGTATTTCCAATGCGCCGCGATACCGAATTCCGCGATCTTGTGCATTGCTTCCGTGCGGATCTGTATTTCAAACGGCTGACCGTATTTGGTCATGACCGTCGTATGCAACGATTGGTATTTGTTGGGCTTGGGGGTGGCGATATAATCCTTGATGCGACCGGGGATCGGCTTCCATTTTTCGTGGATCTCGCCGAGCACCGTATAACATTCGCGTACGTCCTTGACGATAACGCGCACCGCCGTTAGATCGTAGATCTGATCGAGGGTCTTGCCCTTGTTTTTCATCTTTTTATAGATGGAATAGAAGTGCTTGGGTCTACCGAAAACCTCCCCTTTGACGCCGTCTTTATCCATCAATTCCTTGATCTCTTGCACGATTTGGGCAACGAAATCCTTGCGCTCGGAAAGGCGCTCGCGAATATTGTAGAGCAAATATTCGTACGCTTCGGGATCAAGATATTTCAAGCAAAGATCTTCCAGCTCGCACTTGATCTGCGAGATACCGAGCCGTCCCGCAAGAGGGGTGTAGATCTCCAGCGTTTCGCTCGCCATACGCTGTTGGCGTTCGTGCGAAAGGAAGTTGAGCGAGCGCATATTGTGCAATCTATCGGCAAGCTTGATGATGATCACGCGCACGTCCTTTGCCATAGCGACGAAGATCTTGCGGAAGTTTTCCGCGTCCGCGTCCTCCTGCGATTTGAAAACGATCCTTTCGAGCTTAGTCACGCCGCTGACGAGCAGTAGCACCTCCTCGCCGAATTCCCGACGGATATCCTCCTCCGTGGAGCTGGTATCCTCGATGACGTCGTGCAAAAGCGCCGCCGCGATACCCGCAGCGTCCAAGCCGAGATCCATAAGGATATTCGCCACCTCGCAGGGGTGGATAAAATACGGCTCGCCCGAGGCGCGCTTTTGGTTGGCGTGCGCCTCCTCCGCGTACGCGTACGCCTTGAGCAGCATTTCCTTATCGTTGCCTATATACAGTTGTTTGATCTTTTCCAAGGTCTTTTCCATAATTTACCCTTGCTGCAATAAACATACTTTTCTATAAATCGCCGAGTCGGTAAGCTCCGCCTTGATACCCCGATAGACGGTGAGCTTACCGTCCCCGAAGGCGACGAGTCCCAGCTCCTCGAAAACGCTTAAAGCGAAGATAAATTCCCGTTTATCGAAGCCCAAGCCGTTGCAAGCGAACGCAAGCTCCTCCGCCGTCGTGCCGCAAAGGAGGTTGACCTCCTTTCGAAGCGCGGAGAAGATGTCGAGCAGGCGCTCGCGCGAGACCGAAAGCTGTTCGAACATGGTGTAGCCGCAAATTTCGCCGTTGACGAATACCCGTTTGCCCTCTAACGCTTCGATATTGAAATCGGAGGGGGTATCCAAAAAGACGAAATCGCGATAGCCGCTCAAAGGCGCGTCGGCTGCGGGCGAGACGACGAGCGCGTTCGCCAGGTTGCGCGCGTGGGGATAGAACAGCGCGCAGTCCATACCGTCCAGCTCGGGATAATTTCTCAGCGTTCTTCTATCCGAAGCGATCATACAAAGCCCGTACGCGCAATCCTCTTGCTTTCGCGCGATCAGCGCTTTGGTCTCCGCGGTGGTGAGCGTTATCCTTTCAAACGACGGGGTGGGCGAATAGGCGCGGGAAACGGAGTTGGCGAAAATGCTCTCCGCCGTGTTCCTGCCCGTCCTGCCGTCGTAGGAAAGATCGCAAACAAGCCCCTTGATATATTCCCTGCCCTTGAAATGGGAAACGTTGATCTCGAATACGATCTTCTTACGAACGTCGCTTTCGATGATCTTCAAATGCTTCAAGCCCGAAAAATAGGTGAGGTCGATATAGTCGCTCTTGATAGAGAGATGGGGAGAGCCGAATTTGAGAGGCTTGGCGATACACGCCCCCGTGGAGAGCATAAAAAGCGGTCGGCGGTGTCCCACGCCGTACGGCTCCATCGCCGCCAGCTCGCGCGCGAATTTTTCGGGGAAGCGCGACGTGATCTCCTCGCTGATATAGATCTTTGGCTCGAAGTCCTCGCGCGCGTACGCGCCGCCGATCTCGGCGTTCAACGCCGCTTCCAGCTTATCGAAATTCTCTTGGCGTAGATTGACCCCCGCAGCCTGCGCGTGCCCGCCGAATTCCTCTATATATTGACTGCAATTTTTAAGCGCGGTGAAAATGTTCACGCTTTCGATGCTTCTCGCGCTGCCCTTGAGCATATCCCCGTGGTGCACGAAAAGGAGGGTGGGTCTACCGTATTCCTCGGCAAGCCGCGCCGCCACGATACCGATAAAGCCGGTGTTCCAGCTTTCGTCGGAAAGCATGATCACGCTGCCGTACGCGCCCTTTGCGAGCAGCTTTTGCTTTGCCGAAGCGTACAGCTCGTCGCAGTATTTTTGGCGCTCGGTGTTGTATAAGCAAAGCTTGACGGAAAGATCGTAGATCTCCGTTTCCTGCTCCGTCGTGAACAGGCGGAAAGCCGCGCGTGCGTCCCCCATTCTACCCGCCGCGTTTACGCGCGGCGCGAGGTTGAACGCAAGCGTTTGCGCCGTGATCTTGTCGTATACCTTGCCGACGAGCGAGGTGAAGCAGGGTCGGATATGCGCGTTGAACGCCTTTAAGCCCTCCGTGACGATATCGCGGTTTTCCCCCAAAAGGGGCACGCTGTCCGCTACGGTGGCGAGCGCGGCAAAGTCCAAATACGCGTACGCACGCTCCCCGATCAGCGCGCAAGCGAGCTTGAACGCTACGCCCGCGCCGCAAAGGTTGTCGTAGGGGTAATCGTCCCGTAATTTGGGGTTGACGATCACGCAATCGGGCAAGACCTCGGGCAATTCGTGGTGGTCGGTCACGATCACGTCCGAGCCGAGCTCGTAGATATATTGCGCCTCTTTGGCGTTGGAAATACCGCAGTCTACGGTGATGAACAGCTCGGGATTACATTCCTCGAAAATGCGGTCGATAAACGCCTCGGAAAGCCCGTAGCCGTCCGCGCGTTCGGGGATATAGATATGCGCCTCGATACCGAACTCCTTAAGCGCGTGGTACATAATGGCGGAGGCGCAAACGCCGTCCGCGTCGTAATCGCCGAACACGGCGACCGTCTTGCCCGTATCCCGCGCTTCGGTGATCATATCCACCGCTTCGCGCATACCGCGCATTAAAAAGGGTGAAAGAAAATGCTCGCGCGACGGGTGCATAAACCGTACGATCTTTTCGTACGTGTCCACGCCGCGCGCGTATAAAATGCGCGTGATCTGCTCCGTCATACCCGTTCGCTCGGCTAAGGCGGAAATCGTATTAAATTGTTCCGCCGAAAACGAGTATTCGGGTACGAGTTTTTTCATAGTGAGTTCCTTTTTTTGAATTGGCGGCAAGGCGGAGTGAGGGCGCGTACAATTATAATTGTATACTCGGAGCCAAGCGAGAAAACGAAGCAAGAAGCAAGCAAGACAAGGAGAGCGCGGATTTCCCGACGGGAGTTTACTTTGCGTAAACGAGCAAGGGAAAACGCAAGTTCGACGCCGTATTGCGCCGCTTATTCTTCGTTTTCAACGAAGGGCGAGTGGAAAAATCCCCTCCACTCGCCCTCTCGCTTCTTAAGCTTTACGATCAGTTTTCTTCGCTTGCTACGACTTCTTCTTTTTTCTCCGTTTTCTTTGCGCCTTTATAGCCGTTTTTCGGGCGGCTTTCCGCACGCTTTTCCCAAGCGGTCTGCAAGGGTAAATACAGCGCGGGGGCAAAGACCAAGCCGATACACGCCGATACGACGAGCGCGATAAGCGACATTACCGAGAACCAACGGATCGCCGTCGTGCCGAGCGCAAGCGTGAGCACAAGCGCTACGCCGAGCGCAACCGTCAGCGCAGCCGTTTCTTTGACTGCCGTGCTTTCTACCACCGTTTCCAACGTAGTGGCGCTCTCTCCCTCCGCCTTTTTCTTCGCGCGGAGCTTATTCAGCGTGAACAGCGTGACTACCGTCGCGATCAGGGACGCTATTGCAATAACGTATAAGGTGGAAGCCGTGAACGGAAGCCGCGTCAAAAGCAGTACGGAAGCGGTCGTCACCGCGCCCAAAAGGGCGCTTGCACACGCTACGATACCGCCGTTTAAGCCGTAGCGGATCCACGTATAGCCAAAGGCCAGCACGGCGAACAAAAGCACCGCCAAGCCCGTTCTTACGAAGTAGGATACGGGGATATGGAGCTGAAGGACTTCAACGTTGGCGGTCACGCTGATAAACGCGCCGTCCCATTCGCCGCCCTCCTTGGTCTTATCCGCAAAGGCGGTCGAAAGCGCCGCTTTCGCGTCGGCGAGGTCAACGTCGGCGTCAAAGTAGTAGACGAGCTCGCTTTCGTCGCCCGACATTTCTCCTTTTTGCTCGTAATTTACGCCCAGCTCGTCAAGCTCCGTTTCGCATACCGTTTCGATCGCCGCAAGCTTCGTTTCGTCGTTGAAATAGAAATTATTCACCTTGACCGTCAGGGTGTTGGCGTCGCTAGCCGTCTTGCCGTAGTTGATACCGAGGATCGCCGTGAGCACGAGCGCCGCCGCAAAGACGATCGCCAAGAGCACCGACAGCAGCGTTACTTTTTTTACCGTTTTATTGAGGAGCTTATTCATCGTCGTCGTCCTCCCTTACGAAGCGGAAATATTTATACTTGTCCTTGCTTGCCGAAAGGAGCGTGAAGTTGATGGCCCGCGCCCAAAGCAAATTGATAAACGCGCCCGTGACTACGCAAACGATCGCTTGTAACGCAAGGGTATGCAAGCCTGCCGCCCCGAGAAGAAGCGCAAGCGCGCCCAAAAGCAATACCGCGTAGATATCCACGATACCCCAAAGGGTCTTTTTATAGCCGCCCTTGACGGAGGATTCCGCCGTCTTATGCAATGCCAGCTCGGCGCGGATCGCACCGAAGATATGATACTGAATAACGTTGACGAGCACCAGCCCGAGCAGGAATACGAGCATGGAGCCGAGCGTGATCTCGAATACGCCGCCCGTGATGAACGCAAAGCAAAGACCTACGATAATGAGGTAGGAAAGGCTTGCGTACAGGCTCACGACGCCGTATCTGTTCATCAACACGACGGGCGCGACGAGCAGGGCTACGATCACCACCGCGAGCGCGATATACAAGAGCGTGAGCGCGTTCTCGCCGTAGACGGGCTCGAAATAGCGGATCTCGCTGACGTTAAATTCGATATCGAAGCCGCCGTTTTCGATCGCCGAGCTAAGCAAGACCTGCAGCGTTTCCACCTGTCCGAGATTTTCCGCTTCTACGTAGTAGGTACGGACCTCTTTATTATTGTCGGTGACGCTGTCCTTATAGATCTGCACGAGCGTTTCGTCGCCCAATTTGATATCGAGCGTCGTCGGCGTGGTGGAGCCGTCGGAGGACGAGGTCGATTCGGAAAGCTCGTCCTTTACGCCTGCGAGCATTTCCTTGCCCGCGTCCGTGAACTTGATCTTCAAATAGTGCATTTTGTATTTGGAGCTTACCGAAACGCTCTTGATAAGGTCGGATACTTTCGCGCCGTCCTCTTTGAGCTCCTCTACCGTTTCGCCGCCCTTTTCGATCGTCAATTCGCCCATATTGGCAAAATAGCTATACGCGAGGGAAGCGCTCGTTTCGGAGGCGGGAAGCTCGACCTTAAGCGCGTAGTCGTCCACGACGGATACGCGATAATCGGACAAGCCCTTTGCCTTAAAGCGCGCGGTGATCTCCGCTGCCGCCGCCGTAAACTCGTCCTCGAAATCCTGCACGACCGCGTCGTTTGCGTAGATATAATCCTTATCCCCAGAGCTTTCCGCCAAAAGATACAAGCCCTTATGCGCTACGTAGCTTTCTTCGTACTCCGTTTTTTCGTCGCCGGTTTTTGCTTCGAGGTTGTTTTTATACTCGGTTTCGGAAATGACCCCTTTCGGATAATAGTAGGCGTAGCTGCCGCCGCCAAGGTCCGAGCCGAGATCGTATTGCATGACCGCCGGCGTCCACTTTTTTACCGTCCCCGGGACGGCGAACGTGGGGAATACCGTGATCGCGCACAATACGACGATAACGATGGTAAGCAAAACCATAAGTACCACCGATTTCTTTTTGCCCATTGTGTGCCTCCTGATAGTGTTTTCGGGACTCTATCCCGATTTTACAATTAACTTCTTTATTATAACCCATTTCCACGCCGTTCGTCAAGTTATAACGACGAGTATTGCGTATTTTTTTCTACCCTTTGTGTGAAATTTAGCGGTTTTTCGCGCCTTTTTACTCTTGCTCGAGGCGCATCGCGTCTTCGCTGTTTTCAAACTCCTCGTATTGGTGGCAAAATTCCGCGAACACCTCGTCCATAAGTTGTTCGTCCTCCAAAGGAAGCAGCGTTTCGTTGTCCTTGTCCAAGCGGAACATCACCACTTCGTCCTCTTCCTCTTCCGTTTCCGGCTCCGCTTTTTGGAAGAAGCAATACCATTCGCCGCGATATTCGATCGTGCCGATATGCAGGAAGCGTTCTACGTTGCCCTCGTCGTCCTCCAGCTCGATGATCCTTTCTTCCTCGTCCTCGTACAATTCCTTTTCTTCGTTCATTTTTTCTACCTCTCGTTTTTTGTTTTTTTCACGCGATAAATAGCTTTCGAGTATATACGAAGCGGCGATGGAGTCGATCGTTTTTTTGCGCTCCTCGCGCTTTACGCCCCCCATGAGCTGCGTTTCCCTTGCCTGCATGGTGGTAAACCGTTCGTCCTCGAGCTCGACGGGCAAGTCGGCGGCTTTTTGCAGCGCTTGGATAAACTCGCGCGTTTTTACCGTTTGCACGCTTTCGCTGCCGTCGTAGTTGACGGGCATACCGCATACGATCACGCCCACGCCCTTGTCCTTGGCGAGCTTGGCAAGCGCGTTTACGTCCGTTTGCAAGCTTTTGGTGCGGAAATAGGTTTCGCAAGGCATAGCGTATTCGTTGAACGGGTCGCTTACGGCAACGCCGATCCGTTTGTCGCCTATATCGAAGGCTATCGCTCGTTTTTGCATCATAGCTCTATTATACCACAAAACGGCGCTGCCGTCTATCGTTTACACAAAGCTTTTTAAGTATTTTTTTTGCGCGACGCGTATAAGCGCGGATATTTTCACGCATACTGCCCGTAAAGAGGTGAACCCTCCAAGGAGGTCTTTATGGAAAAATTCGCTATCGGTCTTGTGATCGGCGGAATCGGCGGCGCGCTTCTCGTCGCGAATAATTATAAAATGCGTACCCTCGTAAAAAAGGGGCAAGAGGAAATACAAAACAAGCTCGACGAGCTGATGGACGAAAAAATCCTCGCTATGGAAGAAAAGAAGCAGGCGGACGAGCAATTGAAAGCCGAAGAAGAAGCGACCGTAGGTAAAAAGTCCAAAAAAGCGACGGCAAAATAAGCTTTGCCGTCGCTCAGGAAAATCGCCTTTCCGTAGTCAACGGAAAGGCGATTTTTGTAGTAAAATTTTTATGAGATTGCCGCGGTCGCTACGCTCCCTTGGCTACGCCAAATAGCTAAAGCTGAACGCAACGACGTTGTCGTATACTCGGAGCCGAGCGAGAGAAAACGAAGCAAGACGCAAGCAAGACAAGGCGAACGCGGATTTCTCGAAGGGAGATTTACTTTTAGTAAACGAGCGAGAGAAAACGCAAGTTCAACGCCGTATTGCGTAGCGGTTTCTTCGTTTTTCAGATGGAGATGGGTTGGTGGCGAGAGCTGTACCGCTCTATATTCTCGTTGAGAAGCTTGATCGCTTCCTCTACCGTCGTTACGCCGTAGACCTTGTCTTCGGGGATATCGGGGTAGCGCTCGGAGGAGTCTAAACGGGTGTTGGCGAGCTTTTCGCTCCAGCCGCCCGTGTTTTCGAACGCGATGATCAGGCGGTTAAACGACCACGCGAACGCGTATTCGCAAAGGGTGCCCGCGCCGCCGCCCACGCCGATCACGGCGTACGCGTTGGCGACCAAGGCGTTACGCATTACGTCCAAGCCCGTGGGGATCACCACGTCGGCGTAGCCGTTCGCCGTTTCCGTGTCGAACGAGGGTACGAGCGCGATCGTGTCCCCCTCGTGATAGTGCTTGGAGGCGCGCGCGCCTGCCATTACCGCTTCCATAACGCCCAACAGCCCGCCCGATTGCACGCGATAGCCGTTATCCACGAGCGCCTTGCCCAGCTCGAACGCAATCTTATAGCGCAAGCCGTCCTTTTCTATTTGCCTGTTCCCGATCACGGAAACGATCTTTCTTCTACCGATATTTTTTTCTTGCATAGTGATCTCTCCTTGGTTTTCGTCTATATCAGTATACACGATTTTTCCGAAAAAAGTACCCCTTCAACGGATAAAATCGGTACGGAGCTTATCCTCTTTTTTCGGCTCGATGCCCTGCTTCTTGCCAAGCGCGAGGCATTTTACGAGCCACGCCATATTATTGCCCAAAACGCGCATCGTATGCAAGCCCTCCTCGTCCTTTGCCACGTCCTCCGCCTTGCCGTTCGCACCGTGCACCTCGTTCCAATAATCAGACGATACGATAGGCATATTGTTGATGGTGAAATATTTATTCAAGGCGTCGAAAGTGGTGGTGGAGCCTGCTCTGCGGCTGCTCACTACCGCCGCCGCGGGTTTATACGCAAGGTGCTTGCCGCCGCAATAGAACGCCCTGTTCATAAGGCATATCAGCGAGCCCGCGGGCGAGGCGTAATACACGGGCGAGCCGAAAATAAAGCCGTCCGCCTCCTTTGCCTTTTCGATAAACGCGGCGACCCCGTCCTCCGTCACGCATTTGCCCAGCTTGCGGCACGCGCCGCAGCCCAAGCAGCCTGCGATCGGGTCTTTGCCGATTTGATATATTTCCGTTTCGAGCCCGTTTTCTTGAAGCGCCTTTTCTACCTCCAAAAGCGCGGCGTGGGTGCAGCCCCGTTCGTGGGGACTGCCGTTGACAAGCAATACTTTCATTTTTTTCGTTCTCCTTACAGCTTATTTTTCAACCACGAGATATCCGTGGTCCAACTCTCTATTTTATTGCGGCGCAAATATTCCTCGTTCGTTTGCGCGAGCGCCGCGTGAAAGTCCGATTGCGAGCAGTCGTTCACCTTCATAAAATGCTCCATAGCCTCCGCGCCGCGACCCGTAAGCTGGGTACGCGAGATATGCACGACCTCGTGACAGGCGCGGCAAAGCGCGACGACGTCCTCTAATTTTTGCAACGCCCTTTTCTCGTCGTAGCTCCATTTTTCGTGCGCCTCCAAACGGGTGTTCCGCTTCCCGCAAACGCAGCATTTCCAGCCTGCGCGCGCGTACGCGTCCTTGCGGATCGTATCCCAATCCTCGGGCTTTAACACGCTCCGAAGGTTGCTATACCAACACGCCTCGGGGACTAATTCGAATCGTAGCTTGTAGTGTTTCATCGTTTTTAATTTGCGGTAGAATGGATAGGAGATCGCCGCGCAGCTAAAGCGCGCGCAACGACAAGGGGGATCAATCGGCTAAAATGCTTAAGCATTGCTTAAAGGCGGTGGGGAGGGATATCGTTTCCTCGATCTCGTCTAACGAATAGGCGTCGAAAGGGACTTCGCCCGTCCGTACCCAAAGGCAGGTGATATTCCATTTGATATGGGTGAAGATATGGGTGTATTTTTTGCGTTTGACCTCGGTGAAGTCGTACACGCCCCATTCGTTTAGCACGCTTTCGGGCGTTTCGTCCCATACCGTTTGCGAGGGAAATTCGTTCATACCCTTGAGCACGCCGCTTTCGCGGCGGCGTATCGCAAAGCCCTCGGGCGTTTGCAATAAAAAGACGAATACCTCCTCTATCCGCTTTTCTCTTTTCGGGGGAAAAACGGGAAAGCTCCGCGCCGTTCCGTTTTGATAGCCCCGACATATCCCTTGCAGGGGACAGCTTTTACAGTCGGGGTTTTGAGGCTTGCAAACGAGCGCGCCAAGCTCGAACAGGCTTTGCGTGAAGTCGGCGCAGTCCCGTCCCTCTTTAGGGTAAACCTCCGTAAGCGCCGCTTGTAAATATTTTTTATAGGCGGCGTCGGAAACGGGCGTGGGATCCTCGGTAAGGCGCGTGATCACGCGCAAGACGTTGCCGTCCACCGCCGCCTCCCGTTTGCCAAAGGCGATGGAGGCGATCGCGCCCGCCGTGTAGTCCCCTATCCCCGCAAGCGTTTTCAAGCTTTCCGTATCGCTCGGAAGCTCGCCGTCGAAATATAAGACCACCGATTTGGCGGCGCGTTGGAGATTGCGCGCACGAGAATAGTAGCCCAAGCCCTCCCAAAGCTTCAAAAGCTCCTCCTCTTTACAGGCGGCGAGATCAGCTACGGTGGGGAGCGCTTGGATAAAGCGCGTATAGTATTCCTTGACCGCTTCCACGCGCGTTTGTTGGAGCATGATCTCCGATATCCAAATATGGTACGGGGTGGGCGCCTGCCGCCAAGGCAGGGTGCGTTTGTTTTGCCGATACCACGAAAGCAGGGCGGCAGGTATTTGCCGAAGGATCGTTTCGTTCCGCTTACGCATAGCTTAGACCGCCGCGCCTTTTTTGGGAAGGGAATTCAAAAGGAGCACCGTTTCGTTGACGGTAGGACCGTCGGGCACGGTGATCGCCGTGGGTAAAGAGAGCGCGGAATCGTCGCTTACGTAGGTCACGTCCGCTTTCCCCGCCTCGCGCGTGGTGATAAGGCAATTTCCCACGCCTACGAACGCACCCGGGTAGCCGCTGAAAATGCTTTTCATAAGCGCAACGCCGCTGATAATTTCCACGTCCTTGCGCGCAAGCGTATCGAACAGGGCGCGGTATTCCTCCAGGTCGCCGTTTTGATTACAGCCGTCTATCTCCTCCAAGCCGTCCAAGACGAGGAAGAGCTTGGGACAACCCCTTTCGCGTTCGTGCAATTTGATAAGGTCGGCTATACACCCTTTCGCGCTTTCCAGATCCGCTTTGGTTTGGACGAAGGGCACGGTGATATCGAGGGAGTTAAGACGCAGCAGCTCGCCGTATTCCGTCTTGGGGGATAGAACGAGGAAGTTGACCTCCTCTTTTTCGTATAAACAGGCAAGGGCAAGGATCAGGCGTTTGATAAAGGGGGTGCGGAACGCGCCCGTAACGCAGGTGTGCCGCACGCCGTAGGGATATTCGCGCGTACGGGAAAGCACGATATTTTCGCGCTCGTCCACGCCCAGCGGTATGCCGCCGCGCAAACGCAAAAGCGCTTCCTCGTCCGTAAGCTTTTCCGAAAGCTTTGCGATAAATTCTTCCGTTCTCATTGCCCCTCCCTCTCGTTTGGTTTTCGTCTTTTTTATTAGTATACTACGAAACGCGCGATTTGTCAAGTAGAGAAAAAAGTCTTTTCCCGTTGAAAAGACTTTTTTATAGTGAATTGGCGGCAAGCGCCGCTGCCAAGCAAAGTAATAGTGAATAGTGAATAAGTGCGGTAGGATTTATATGAGATTGCCGCACTACGCTTCGCTTCGTTCGCAATGACAGGGTTGTAAACTTGTAAAATTGCGGAGATGCGAGCAGTTCAAGGCGCCACGAGGGCGCGTACCGACAGTACGTAACCGAGTGGCAACGATGAAATGCGAAGCATATACGCAATTTTACGCGTATTTGGTGAAGTGAGAGTCGCTAAAAGTTATCTCCACGTTCTTCGCCGTGCCTTGGTTGTCGATATGCAGGGTGATCGTTTCACCGTTGCGGACGGTGAGAAGCAGTTCGGGCAGGATAAAGTTGCGCGTAAGCTCGTAGCGCGTACCCTTGATCGTAACCGCTTGCAATACGTCGCCGTAATAAAGTTTGCCGTACGCCGCCGCGCCTGCTTCGGGCGTGGAGGATACGATAATCTCCTCGGTGATCGTCAGTTTGCCGTTCACTATCGAAGCGCTCGAAGCGTTGATGAGCGTTTCTATGCCCAGCATGGCGCGCGATACGTAGCCGCCGCGCGTCCTGTTGTCCAGCATATTTTCCACGAGGTATTTGACCTGCGTGATGGGCAACGCGTAGCCCATATTGTCCGTTTCGTCCTCTACGTTCTTTGCGTTGGTGATGCCGATCAGCTCGCCGTTGGCGTTGTATAAGCCGCCGCCCGAATTGCCGTGGTTGATCGCCGCGTCCGTTCGCATTACGCGATAGCGTACCGACGCGTTCGAGCCGTCCGTTTTACCCATCGTGATATATTCGCTCTCCACCGACAGCGCGCCGCTCGTGATCGCGATGCCCTGCCCGTTCGCGTTGCCGATCGCGTACACCTTTTCCCCGACCGTCGCCGCGTTGGAATCGCCCAGATCCGCCGCCGTCGCCATTCCGTTTTCACCGAAGTATTCTTCGCTCGCGTCCGTTACCAAAATCGCGATATCGTAATCCATCGCGCCGCCGATCACGTGCGCCCGTATGCCGTGGTTTTTATCGCCGCGATCGCCGTCGAGCACCGTGTCGCCGTCCGTGTCGCCCGAGGAGAAGTAGTTGAGCTCACCGTACGGGTATACGTACACGCAATCGGAGATGCCGTTCGTTTGATCGACGCCCGTAACGGTCGCGTACTGTCCGTTGCCCTGCGAAACGGTCATACTGTTGCTGTAAATAACGTGATAGTTGGTGATGATGATCGCCGTGCTCTTCTCGCGGTTGACGGAATAGATCACGCCGCTACCAGCCGAGCCGGAGGCGTAGGTGGTCGATTTCGTTCCCCAGCCCGACGACGTTACCGTGCGCGTGAAGCCGCAACAGATCTCCACGGTGGAGGTGATATTTTGAGCGAGCATTTCCGTATCGTTGTTTTCGATATATTCCAAGCCGAGCGTTTGCAAAAACTCGAGATAGGTGCCCTCGAAGCCCTTTTCCTGCGCCCATTGATAGACGTCGTCGATATTCAGATCTTCGCCGTCGGCGCCGTCCGCGCCGTGCAGGCTTTGCAGCCATTCCTGCTCCGTGCCGACAAAGCCGTTCTTCACCGCGATATCGTAGGCGTTGATGACCGTTTCTTTCGTGCAGGCGGAAAGCCCGAGCACGGAGATCGCGGCAAGCGCCGCGCATACTAGCTTTTTCCAAGTCTTTTTCATAGCACCGTTCCTTTATGGTCTTGGGATTTTTTCTATACTATATTTATTATACCCGATATATTTGTTAAATAATTAAAGAAATTTTGAAAACTGCGTGATTTCTCTTTTTTACATACCCTCTAAATCGTCGAGGGTAAGCAGGTACGAGCCGATAAAGTGTTCGAAGAAGTATTCCACCTCGGGCATATTCCTATCGTGCAGGTCCTTTTCGACGCTCTTTTTGGCTTTGGAAAATTCGGTGTTGCCGCTACGGAGCTCCTCCAAGCATTTTACGTACGCCGCGAGCCGATCCGCTGCCTTGACGAGCTTGTATTCCACGCTCGTTTCGTCCGCGAGGACGAAGGGCGCGACGCTCCCCTGCATTTCGCTCGGGAGGGTGGAAAGAATTTTTTCGCAGGCGCTGCGCTCCAATTCCTTATAGGCGCCTTGGATACTGCGGTTGTAATATTTGATGGGCGTGGGTAGATCCCCCGTCATCACCTCGCTCGTTTCGTGGTAGACCGCGTACAGCACCGTTTTGAGCAGGTCGGCGTTACCGCCGTATACCTCGTTGTGGATAACGGCGAGCGCGTGCGCGAGCATGGTAACGTTTTGCGAGTGCTCCATGATGTTCTCTTCGCGCGTGGAGCGCATAAGCTGCCAGCGCTTGATGTATTTCATTCGGTCCATATAAGCGTAAAAATCGTGGCGCATAGTGTTTTTTCCTTTTTATGGGTTTATGATTTATAGGAGATTACCGCAGCAGGGCTTGTGCCAAGCAAGGGAATAGGGAATAAGTGCGGTAGGATTTATATGAGATTGCCACGTAGCTAAAGCTGAGGGCAATGACAATAGTAAGAAGGTTGAGCGCAACGACGTTTTGAACGCAACGAAGAAATGCGAAGTATATACGTCGTTTTTGCTTGACAAACGCGCTCGTTTGGTTTATACTGTAATTACTAAAATTTAATTATCCGTCGTGGGTGCCTACAAGGGCTGAGATTATACCATTTGAATCGGCAGGGTAATACCTGAGCGAGAGATCGATAACCGTTTTTTCTCCGAGCGTTTTGCGCTTGGGTGGAAAAGGCTTTGCGCCCGTGCTAAAGAGTTGCTTCGGGGCGTTTTTCTTTTTCCGAAAACACGTGCGGCGGAGAAAGGAGGTATTTTTATGTTTCTCTATTCCCTGCTCGAAGTTTCCGAGCAAACCACCAACGTCGTGAAATGGGCGTCCGTGATCGGCGTGGTACTCGTTTTAGCCGCGATCGCGTTGATCGGCTTTTTGAAAAACGGCAAAAGATGGGACGCGAAAAAGCTCGCGTTCGCCGGTATTTGCGTTTCCATGTCCTTTACGCTCGCGGTGATCAAGTTCAGCCCCGTGCAATACGGCGGCTCGATCACGCTCGCGTCCTTCGTGCCCATTCTTATCTTCGCGTACGTGTACGGCGCGGCGGACGGGCTGTTGATCGGGCTTATCCACGGGCTTTTGAACTTTATCGAGGACCCGTATATCCTTACCCCCGCTACCTTCGTGTTCGATTACCTGCTCGCGTTTATGAGCGTGGGGGCGATGGGCTTTTTCGGAAAGCTGAAGCGCAAAGAAAAGGGTTGTATGCCCGTCGTTTGGGGGTGCGTAGCCGTGTTTTCCCTGCGATTTATATCGCACCTCGTATCGGGTATGATCTTCTTTGCTCAGGACGCCGTTTGGGTAAGCTTCCCCGATTGGGCGGTGGGCAACGCGTTTATCTACTCGTTTATTTATCAATGCGTTTACGTGCCCGCGGACGCGTTGATCGCAACGGCGGTGTTGATCGCCCTTTGCAAAACGGGCGTTTTGGATACGCTCGCCGCGATGATGACGCCCAAAAAAGCGGTGCAAAAAACGGAGGAAGATCCTCAATAAACGGCGATCTCGTCGAATATCTTTTTATCGACGATCAGCTTTCCGTTTTCGAAATCGACCGTTTTGATAACGCCTTTTACGGCAGGAAAGAGTACGCTCTTTCCTGCTTTTTCTATCGTGTAGATATCGGAGGAAAGGAGGTTGATATCCTTGACCGTGCCGAGCACCTCCCCCTCCTCCGTTTCGCAGGAAAGACCGATGATATCGACGATATAATACTGTCCCTCCTCCAACGGGGGCGCGTCGTCCCGCTCGCCCTCTAAGATTTTACCGCGGAAAAGCTCGGCGGCGTTGCGATCGGGAATACCGCGCAAGCCTATATACGCCGCGCCGTCCGTGCCGACGCGGTAGGATAAAATTTTATAGGGCTTGTCGTCGATATACACCGTTTTGAAGCTTTTTACGTCCTCGGGGAAATCGGTGAAGGTCTTGATCTTCAGCTCTCCGCGTATCCCCTGCGGTTTTAATACCTCGGCGATCGTCAATCGTTGCATGGTTTACTCCTTTTTTGAAAAAGCCAAAAAAAGGCTTCCGCGTGAAAGCCTTTTTATTTTACCGCCGTCGTCGTTATTCTTCGTCCGCGTCAACGTCCACGGCGTCACCGCCGCGTTCGCGGATCTCGATAACGTAGCGTTTTTCGCGCGCAGGGGTCGCCGCGCGTACGATCGTACGCATCGCTTTGGCGATCTTGCCCTGCTTGCCGATCACCTTACCCATATCCGACGAGGACAGGGTGATCGTGACCTCGATCACGCGATCCTTTTCCTTGACCGCGTATTCGACGCTTTCTTTATCCTCGGCAAACTGACCGACGATGTATTTGATCAAATCCAACATTGTTTTTTCTCCTAGCGGAATAATTAGAATGAGCTTGGCGCGCCACCTACAGTGGCTTGGCTACGCCAAATAGCTAAAGCCGAGCGAAGTAAAAATGCGGAAAGTGCGGCAGTTTGCCGCAAACGGCGGGTTGCACCCGAAAGGAGATTTACTTTTAGTAAACGAGTGAGGGTGCGTTCCGATTTTGCGGATAAGACGCCGTGCTATACGCGTTTTTATTTTTAGTCGGCTTTCTTCTTACCCTTCGTCTTGGACGGGCTAAGCTTCGCGGATTTCTCCATAGCACCCGTTTTAACGAGAAGGCTCTTTACCGTTTCCGTGGGTTGAACGCCCTTCGCAAGCCAGCTTTTCGCTTTCTCTACGTCGACGTCAAGCGCAACGGGGTTTGCCGTAGGGTTGTAGTGACCGACGCAGTCGATATACTCGCCCGTCATTGCCTTTCTGCTGTCTACTACGACGACACGGTAGATAGGGTTCTTCTTGTCACCCATTCTAAAAAGTCTCATTTTTACCATAATTTTATACCTCCAATAGTATATATAAAAAATTTTTTTGTTTTTATTATTGTTGTCGTATTTACGTTTGCAACGACCATTCGAAGCTATATGCCGTTTTTAGAAGGGTAAGCGGAATTTGCCCCTACCGCCTTTTAACTGTTTCATCAATTGCTTGGTTTGGTCGAATTGCTTTAAGAGCTGATTGACGTCCTGTACCGTCGTGCCCGAGCCAGCCGCGATACGGCGCTTTCTCTTGCTGTCGATGATCGAGGGGTTGTCGCGCTCCGCTTTGGTCATCGAAAGAATGATCGCCTTGGTGCGCTCGATACGCTTTTCGTCGATATCTCCGTCGTTTACCTTGAGCTTGCCAGCCCCGGGGAGCATGGAAAGCATCGCTTGCGCGCCGCCCATCTTTTTCATCATGGAAAACTGCTCCAAATAGTCGGAAAGGGTGAACGAGTTGGCAAGCATTTTTTGTTGCATTTTTTTCGCGTCTTCTTCCGTGATCGCCTGCTGCGCTTTTTCGATCAGGGAAAGCACGTCGCCCATACCCAAGATACGGGAAGCCATACGGTCGGGATAGAAAGGCTCCAAATCGGTGAGCTTTTCGCCCACGCCGATAAATTTGATGGGCTTGCCCGTTACCGCCTTGATGGAAAGGCAGGCGCCGCCGCGCGTGTCGCCGTCCAGCTTGGTCAAGATCACGCCCGTTACTTCCAAGCGCGCATTGAAGGTTTCCGCGACGTTGACCGCCTCTTGTCCCGTCATCGCGTCTACGACGAGCAGGGTTTCGGTGACCTCCACTTCCTTTTTGATATTTTCCAGCTCTTGCATGAGCGTTTCGTCTATCTGCAATCTACCCGCGGTGTCCAAAACTACCGTATCGTAGCCCATCGATCTTGCGTATTCGATCGCCTGCTTCGCCGTTTTTACGGGGCTTTGCGTACCCTTTTCGAATACCTCCACCTGCGCGTTTTTACCGACGACTTGGAGCTGCGTGATCGCTGCCGGACGGTAGATATCCCCTGCGACGAGCAAGGGCTTTTTGCCCTGTTTTTTAAGCTGCACGGCGAGCTTGCCGCAAAGGGTGGTTTTCCCCGCGCCCTGCAAGCCGCACATCATGATCACCGTCGGGAGCTTGGACGATACTTCCAGCTTGGCGTTTTTCGAGCCCATCAGCTCGATCAATTCCTCGTTGACGATCTTGATCACCTGCTGCGCCGGATTGAGGGAGGACAAAATTTCCTGTCCCACCGCCTTTTCCGAGACCTCCGCGATAAACTGCTTGGCTACGCGTAAGTTTACGTCCGCTTCCAACAGCGCCACGCGCACCTCGCGCATTGCCGTACGGATCTCCAATTCCGTCAGCTTGCCGCGCTTGGTGAGCTTGGAAAATATATGGTTTAATCTTTCCGATAAAGACCCGAATAATGCCATTTTCGCTCCTTATTGCTCTCCGTTCGTATCCGCCCCGTTTTCCAAGCGGCTCGTCAGCTCGTCCAGCGTTCGTAAAAAGCCGAGCTTTTCCTCGTATTTTTCCAGCTGCTTTCTACATTTGCTCAAACAATCGGAAACGCTTTGACGGGATACGCCCTTTTGCTCGGCGATCTCGCCCAGCGAGAGATCGTAGTTGAAATACAGATCGGTGATCTCCCGTTGCTTTGCCGTAAGCAGCGGAGAGTAGGCGTCCCAAAGCCGAAGAAATTGCAAATCGTCTTTCATATCCCCCTCCTCCTTACGCACGCTCTATTATACCCCATAAAAACGCGCCTGTCAAGCATTTTTACTTGACAGGCGTAAGTTTTTTCAAAATAGTTGTAGCAGATCGACGAGTATGGCAAAGGCGAAAAGGAAGATGATGCCGATAAAGTGGATCATCGTTTCCACCTTGCGATTGACGGGCTTTTTTCGTATCCATTCGATCAGGCAAAAGATCACCTTACAGCCGTCGAGGGCGGGTATAGGCAGGAGGTTGAACACCGCCAAATTGACCCCGATAAACGCCGCGATATTGAGGAAGGAGAACCAACCGCTCGCCGCTGCCTCCGACGTGACCTTGATGGTCGTGACCGGCCCGCCCATCGCGTCCAAGCCGAGCTTACCCGTCAAAAGCTCCCCGAGCGAGCGGAGCACGGTGCCGCCGATCTTGAACGAGTAGGCAAAGGAGCTGCCGATCGTTTGGAAAAAGCCCTCCTTTTCCGTCGTGGTACGTAAGGAGTAGACGCCGAGCGCGTGGAGCAGGGCGTCCGTGTCCGACATATTGGCAAAGCTTACGTCTTGGGCAAGGACGAGCATAAGCTCCGTTTCCTCGCCGTCCCGAAGCACGACGATAGGCACGCTCTCCCCTGCTTTTTTGCCGTCGAGCGCGTCGATATAGTCGGTGATCATATACAAATTATCCCCGTCTATTTGTAAAACGATATCCCCCGTTTGCAAAGGGGTCGTAGTCGTCGGCGCGTCCCTGTCCTCGGGGTATTCCACCGTTACGCGGTAGAGAGGTCTGCCCACGGTGGCAAACATCAAAATAATCAAAAACAGGGCGAGGATATAATTCATCGTCGCGCCCGCGATAAGGACGAGGATACGCTTCCAAGGGGGTTGGTCGTTGAAGCGCTCGCCCTTGGGCTCGGGATATTCCTCCGCCGACGCTTCCTCGACGGGCGTTTCCTCGTTCTTTGCTTGCGGCGCGGGATAGTCGGCGAAGGGAGGGTCTTCTCCCTCTGCTTTTTTCGTATCCTCCTCGTATTCGTCCTCGCCGTCAAAGGCGCAATAGCCGCCCAAGGGGACGATACGCACGGCGAAAAGCTCGCCCGTTTTTTTACTGCGTTTTTTGAAGATCGCAGGTCCGAAGCCGACGGAAAATTCGTTGATCTTGAAGCCGAGAAGCTTGCCGACGATATAGTGTCCGAATTCGTGTACGGTCACCATAGCCAGCAAAATGACGATGGCAAGGACTACGCCGCCCACCGTTTTCATTACGCTTGCAAAGTCCAATAAATTTGCTGTGAGATCCAATCTTTTACCCTCTTATTTTTGAATTTTCTCCGCTTCCGTATTCCGATCCTTTATCCGTTGATATATTCTCTTGCGAGCGCGCGTGCGCGCGCGTCCGTTTCTTTTAACGCTTCGTAAGTATCCGCTTTCGTTCTTTCCGTTTTGGCAAGCGCGCTTTCGATCGTTTCCGCGATCCCCAAGAAAGGAAGCCTGCCCTGCAAAAAGGCGTGGACCGCCACCTCGCCCGCGCCGTTGAGCGCGCAGGGGTAGTTATCCCCCTCCTCGAGCGCGGTGAGCGCCAAGTCGTAGCAGGGGAAGTCTTTTCTTATCAAGGGCAAAAAGCGCAGCGTGCCGAGCGTATTGAAATCGAGCGGCTTTAACGCGCAATCCAAGCGGTTCGGATAGGTGAGTGCGAGCTGTATGGGGAGCTCCATCGTGGGGTAGCTCATTTGCGCGAGGATACTGCAATCGTCGAACTCCACGAGGGAATGGACGATACTCTCCCGTTGCACCACCGTATCGATCTTTTCGAGCGGACAATCGTACAGCCATTTCGCTTCGATCACCTCAAAGCCCTTATTGAGCAGGGTTGCCGAGTCTATCGTAATCTTCGCGCCCATATTCCAAGTGGGGTGCTTGAGCGCGGACGCGGGGGTGACTTTTTCGAGCCGTTCTTTCGTATAGCCGTAGAAAGGTCCGCCGCTCGCGGTGATGATCAGTCGTCTGAAAGGCGCGTCCTTGCGGAAGGAAAGGGCTTGCCAAAGCGCCGAATGCTCGCTGTCTACGGGCATTAGATCGATACCTGCCCCCTTGCTTTCGCGCATGACGAGCTCGCCGCCGCAAACGAGCGTTTCCTTGTTCGCCAAGGCGATATCCTTTTTTAAGCGGATCGCCTCCAAGGAATATTGCAAGCCCGCAAAGCCCGTCGCCGCGATAAAGGCGGTATCGCCGTAGGCGATCGCCTCCCTTGCCGCCGCTTCGCCGTAGCCAAAGCGGGTGCAGCTCGGAATTTGCGAGGCGATCTTTTTGCCCGCTTCCTCGTTTACGAGGGCGGCAAATTTGGGCTTAAACTCCCTAACTTGCGCTAAAAACGCTTCCGCGGAAGCGTTTGCGACGATGCTTTCGATTTTGAAGTTATCGGGGTGACGGCGTACGACCGCACATACCTGCGTGCCGATAGAACCCGTCGAGCCGATGAGGGAAATGGTCTTCATCCGTTCGTTCCTATGCCAAAAGTATGATAAACGAATAGGCGAGGTATACCGCGCCGCAGGCGAACAGCGTACCGTCGATCCTATCCAAAATGCCGCCGTGCCCCGGCATGATATTGCCCATGTCCTTGAGCCCGACCTTGCGTTTGATACAGCTTTCGACGAGGTCGCCGAATTCGTTCGCCGCCGCCGCCAAGAAGCCGATCGCCAAGTATACCGAAAGCCAAATATGCATATCGATAAACGAGCCGACGAACAGCCAATTGTATACGAAATATAAAATGCCTGCGCCGACCGCGCCGCCGATCAATCCGCCGATCGCGCCGACGATCGTCTTGTTCGGGCTGATGGTAGGCGCCATCTTCGCGGGGAAGAATTTGCCCAAGAATTTGCCGAACAGGAACGCGAGCGTATCCGATACAGGCGAAACGACGAAGATCATTAAAATAAGCAGGTCGGAGTTGAAGCCGATCTCCGCAAGCCGTTCGGAGGAT
>JAFURP010000001.1 GCA_017471785.1 Clostridia bacterium
GGCGAGGATATCAAGAAGATCGTCGGACTTGACGATTACGTTTTCGATATCTCGATCACCGCAAACCGTCCCGATTGTCAATGCATTTTGGGTATCGCGCGCGAAGTGGCGGCTGTTCTTAAACAACCGCTCAAAGAGCCGGATTATTCGTTTACGGCGCATAAAACGAGCGCCGCGCCCGTAGAGGTGGAGGTGCTTGCGCCCGATCTGTGCCCTCGCTACGTGGGGCATTACGTTGAAAACGTAAGCGGCGGCGTTTCGCCCGCTTGGATGCGGAAACGCCTTGCGCTTTCGGGTATCCGCTCCATTTCGCCCATCGTCGATATCACCAACTTCGTGCTTTTGGAAATGGGACAGCCCATGCACGCGTTCGACGCGGACGATATCGGCGGTAGAAGGATCGTCGTAAGACGGGCGAAACCGGGGGAGAAGATCACCACGCTCGACGAAAAAGAATTTACGCTCGGCAACGACAACCTCGTCATTTGCGACGGGGAAAAGCCCGTTGCGCTTGCAGGCGTTATGGGCGGCTTGAACAGCGAAATTAAAGCTACGACGAAAAACGTATTCTTCGAATCCGCTAAGTTTGCGCGCGACAATGTGCGTAAGACCTCGCGCGCGCTCGGTCAATCCTCCGATTCCTCGGCGCGCTTCGAAAAGGGCGTGGACGCGTACACCAACGAACGGGGTATGGCGCGTGCGTTGCACCTTATCGAGGAGCTTGCTTGCGGCACGGTGACGGATATCCGTCGCGACGTATGTGCGGCGGACCTTACGCCCCGTACGATGACGGCGAGCGTGGAAAAGCTCAACGCGCTTTTGGGTATCCAAGTGCCCGACGAGGAGATCGTGAGCATACTTTCCCGCTTGCATTTCAAGCCGCAGATCAGCGGCGATACGCTCACGGTGGAGATCCCCGGCTATCGCGACGACGTGGACGGCTATCCCGACCTCGCCGAAGAGGTGATCCGTATGTACGGCTACGAGCATATCGTGCCCACGTTCTTGGAAAAGGCGAGCGTAACGGGCGGCGGCTTGACGGAGGAGCAAAAGCGCGAAGCGCACCTTAAAAACGATCTTCGCGTGCAGGGCTTCTCGGAGGCGTACAACTATTCGTTCTATTCCCCCAAGGACCTCGATTTGCTCAAAATACCGCAAAACGCGCCCGAGCGCAACGCGGTAAAGATACTCAATCCCATCAGCGAAGAGCTTTCGATCATGCGTACCCTTTTGGCGCCGTCTATGCTCGGTAACGCCGTACGCAACGTCCGTCGCGGCAACGACGAGGGTAGACAGTTCGAGGTGGCGAATGTCTATATTCCCGACGATACGCAAAAAGGGGAGCAGCCCGACGAGCGTAAACACCTCGTTTTGGGTATTTGGGGCGGCAAAAACGATTTCTTTGATATGAAAGGCGCGATCGAACGCATCGCGGAGGTTTTCCATCTCGCGTTTACCTACGAAAGAGCGGAAAAAACCTATTTGCACCCCGGCGTGTCCGCGAATATCGTAATGGACGGCGAAACGGTCGGCTCGTTCGGTGAACTCGACCCTGCTATCGCCCTTTCCCTCGGTTTGGATAAAAAAGTATACCTCGGCGAGCTGGATTTGGCGGCGGTAAAAGAGAAGATGGACGATACCGTGCGTTATACCAACCTGCCCAAATTCCCCGCCGTAAAGCGCGACCTCGCGCTGCTCGCGGACGAAAAGCTCACCTGCGGCGAGGTGGAGGAGGTGCTTATGCACTCCTGCAAATACGTAACGGCGGCGAAGCTTTTCGACGTCTATCGCGGCGGACAGGTGCCCGAGGGTAAAAAGAGTATGGCGTTTACGCTCACCTTTACGCCCGACGCGAGCGTGGAAAAGGCGTTCACGCCCGAAGCGTTGGACGGCTTCGTGAAGAAGATCTTGAAGAATTTGAGCTTTAAGCTGGGCGTAGAGCTTCGTTAAGGCTCACGGAGAATTTTTCGTGAAAAGAAACGGCAAAATATCCACTTACGGTTTTTTGAATATCGACAAACCGTCGGGGTTGACCTCGTCCACCCTCGTCAATAAATGCAAATGGCTTTCGGGCGTACCCTGCGGACATATGGGCACGCTCGACCCTTTGGCGAGCGGCGTTTTGCCCGTCGGCTTGGGCAACGCAACGCGGCTGTTCGATTATTTTCTCGAAAAGGACAAGGAATATATCGCGGAGTTTACGTTCGGCGTGACCTCCGACACCCTCGATTCCACGGGGGAGTTGATACGTGTCGGGCGCGTGCCTACGGAAACGGAGATTTTCTCCGTTCTTCCTACGCTTACGGGCGAGGTGTGGCAAGTTCCGCCTAAATACAGCGCGAAAAACGTCAACGGGCGCAGGGGCTACGATCTCGCGCGCGCAGGCGTGGACTTCGAGCTGCCGCCTAAAAAGGTGCGTATCGACGATATAGCGCTTCTCGGCGCGGCGGAGGAAAAAGCGGATACCTTCCGATTGAAGATCCGTTGCGGCGGCGGCACCTATATCCGCTCGATCGCGCGCGATCTCGCCAAAGCGTTGGATACGCACGCGGTGATGAGCGGCTTGCGTCGCACCCAGAGCGGCTGCTTCCAAATAGCGGACGCGATACCGTTCAGCCTTTTGGAGTCCGATCCTACGGTGGAGGAGTTGGAACGGTGGATCGTTCCGACCGAACGGGTGTTGCCCTTTGCAACGCTTGCCTTAGAGGGTAAAAACGCCGAGCGTATTTTTCACGGCTTGGCGGTAGAGGTATGCAAGGAGGACGGGTTGTATAAAATTTATCAAGACGAACGCTTTTACGGTATCGCGGAAGTAAAGGACGGAAGAGCGAAAGCAAAGACGAAATTATGTTAAAGACGACGGTATTAACGAAAAATTTGCATAGCGTAAAGGACGGGGTGATGCTGCTCGGCGGGTTCGACGGCTTGCATCTTGGTCATTGCGTATTGCTCGCCAAGGCGAAAAGCTACGGCTTGCCCGTCGGTATTATGACGATCGTCGGCGGCAAATCGCGCGAAAGCGTCTTTACGCCCGCCGAGCGCAACGAATTGTTTCGTACGGCAGGGATAGATTACGTTTTCGAATTGCCGTTCTCGGAAATTTGCGATACGTCTTTTGCGGATTTTGCCGCGCTTCTCGTCGATAAATTTTCTCCCAAGCGCTTCGTTTGCGGCGAGGATTTCCGCTTCGGCAAAGGCGCGCTCGGCTCGCCCCAAGCGTTAGAGCGAGCCACCCGTGTACGCGTTGACGTGGAGGAGCTTGCCAAGCTAAACGGCGAGAAGATCAGTACGGCGACGGTAAAAAAACGGCTTGCCGAGGGCGAAGTGGAAAAAGCCAACGAGCTGCTCGCACGAGAATTTTTCCTGCTCGGCGAGGTGCTCGAGGATAGAAAGGTGGGTAGAACGATCGGCTTTCCGACGGCGAATATCGCTTATCCAAGCGATAAATTCCCCTTAAAACGCGGCGTGTACGAAACGCGCGTGGAAGTGGACGGTAGGGAGTATCGCTGCATCACCAACTACGGCGCGCGTCCCACGTTCGACGATTTGAGCGTGCTCACCGAAACGCATTTGGACGGCTTTACGGGAAATTTGTACGGAAAAACGCTGAAGGTCCGTTTCGTGCGCTTTTTACGGGAGATCGAAAAATTCGAAAGCGCGGAAAAGCTGCAAGCGCAGCTGCAAAAGGATATAAGGAGGGTACGGGAAAATGATTAAATTCGGACCGAGCGGAAATTGCGACAGCTTTTACGCCGAGGGGTATTTGCACACCGAGCAAGCGGCGGCGTTCGTAAAAAGACGGGGACTCGATTGCTTCGAATATTCTTTCGGGCGCGGCGTGCGTATAACGGAGGATAAGGCGATCTCGATCGGAGAGGCTTTCCAAAAAGCGGGCGTGGAGATTTCCGTACACGCGCCCTATTTCATAAATTTTGCCAACCCCGACGACGAGATGGCGGCAAAATCCTACGGCTACGTTTTGGACAGCGCAAAAGCCTGCAAGCTTATGGGCGGCAAGCGTATCGTATTCCACCCTGCCGCACAGGGCAAGGCAAACCGCTTCGAGGCGGTGGAAAAAACGATCGAACGCCTGCACGTTTTGCGGGATTATATCTACTTGAACGATTTACAGGATATGATGTTTTGTCCCGAAACGATGGGTAAGCTCGCGCAGATCGGCACGGTGGAGGAAATCGCCGAATTTTGTAAGATCGACCCCGTCTATACCCCTTGCGTCGATTTCGGACATATCAACGCGCGCGAACAGGGCTCGCTAAAAACGGTGAACGATTATAAATCGCGGTTGGAATATATGATAGCGGAGCTTGGGTACGAGAGAATGAAGCATTTTCACGTGCATTTTTCCAAGATCATGTACTCGGCAAAGGGGGAGGTGAAACATCTCACCTTCGCCGACGAGCTGTACGGACCGGAGTTCGAGCCGCTCGCGATCGCCTTAAAGGATTTGAAATTAGAGCCGTACGTCGTCAGCGAATCGGACGGTACGCAAGCGGAAGACGCGGCGCAAATGAAGTCGATTTACGGAAAAATATAAAAAGCGCGCCGTATAAAAGGGAAAAATTTACGGATAGTATCTCCGTATACTTGACGAACGGCGAAATATTTGGTAAAATATTGCATAAGGGGACGATTGCTTATGACGTATACGAACGGAAAAAAGGTTTTACAGCTTTCAAATTGCGAAGCCGTATATACTTCCTGTCCCTACCTGCTTCGGTATCTTACGGGGATCGACCCCGAAAACGGTTGCGCGATCGTCGATAAAACGGGTACTACCTTGTATACCGACCTGCGCTATATGGAAGCGGCGGAAAAGCTTTTGCAGGGCACGGAGGTAACGCCCGTGCTGTATAAGCAGGACGAGCTGTCGCAACGGCTCGCCACGTATAAGACCGTCGGTATTTCGTTTAACGAAACGCCGCATATCGAATATCTTTCGCTGGAAAAGACGGGGGCGCGTTTTGAAAATATCGACGAGCAGCTCTCCAAAGCGATGTCCGTAAAGAACGAATGGGAGCTTGCTTGCATTCAAAAGGCGTGTACGCTTGCCGAGGACGGCTTCCTACTGCTTTTGCCCGAGATCAAGGAGGGTATGACGGAAAAGGAAGCTGCGGCGTTGCTCGAATACAATATGCGTAAATTAGGCGCGCAAGGGCTTTCCTTCGATACCATCGTGGCGTTCGGGGCGCACGCCGCCGTACCGCATCACGAAACGGGGGATACCAAGCTTGCGTTCGGGGACGAGATCCTGATCGATTTCGGTTGCCGCGTGAACGGCTATTGCTCGGATATCACGCGCACCTTCCTGTTCGGGGACGATAAAAAGCACGCGGAATTCAAAAACGCGTACGAAGCGGTGCTCGCCGCACATGAGCTCGTCAAGGAAAAGCTCGTAAGCGGTATGACGGGCGCGGAAGCGGACGCGATCGCTCGAAGCTATTTGACGGAAAGGGGCTACGGAAAGCTGTTTACCCATTCTCTCGGACACGGTATCGGTTTGAACGTACACGAAGCGCCGTACGCAAGACCCAACGGGAAGGATATTTTAACGGACGGTATGGTGTTTTCCGACGAGCCCGGGGTATATTTGAAAGGCGAATACGGGATCCGTATCGAGGATACGATCACCTTGAAAGAGGGAAGAGTGCACAGCTTTATGTCCAAGACGGACAGGCGGCTGGTGATCTTGTAAAAAACAAAGAAGCTTCTTTGTTTTGCCGTGTAAGCGGTATATAAAAACGAAAAAATAATTAGTGGCACAAGGAGAAAAAATCACATGGCACAAATTTTGGCAGGCGACATTCGTAAGGGCGTAACTTTCGAGTACAAGAGCGGCGTTTACACCGTTACCGACTTCCAGCACGTAAAACCGGGCAAGGGCGCGGCGTTCGTAAGAGCAACGCTTAAAAACGTTGTTACGGGGCAAGTATTGTCCAACGAAACGTTCAATCCCACGGCAAAGCTCGAATCGGCGCAGGTGGAAACGAAGAAGATGACGTATTCCTACTTCGACGGCGAATTCTACGTCTTTATGGACGAGGAATACAACCAAGAAATGCTTTCCTACGATCAAGTGGAAGAAGCGCTTAAATATATCAAAGAAAACGATATGGTTACGGTGAAATTCCTCTACGGCAAAGCGTTCTCGGTAGAGCCCGAAAACTTCGTAGAGCTTAAAGTCATCGAAGCGGAGCCCGGCGTAAAGGGCAACACCGCGACCAACGTTATGAAGAACGCAAAGGTGGAAACGGGCGCGACCATTCAAGTTCCCATGTTCGTAGAAGAGGGCGAAACCATTCGTATCGACACGAGAACGGGCGAATATATGAGCCGCGTTTGATCGCTTTTTCAACATCGTAAACAAAAGACGAATAGCAGGATCGCGTTATCCTGCTATTTACTGTATAAAAAAGGTAAAATCATGAAAGCAGTCGTACAACGCGTGAAGAAAACCACGCTTACCGTAGAGGATAGAACGATCTCCGAGATCCCGTTCGGATTGACGGTATTTTTGGGCGTAAAAAACGGCGATACGAAAGCGCAGGCGGACTATCTCGTGAAAAAGATAGCGAATCTCCGTGTTTTCGAGGACGAAAACGGGAAGATGAATTTGTCCGTAAAGGACGTGGGCGGCGAGGTGTTGCTCGTTTCGCAATTCACTCTTTACGGCGATTGCTCGCACGGGAACCGCCCCAGCTTTACGCTTGCCGAGCGCCCCGAATACGCGCAGCCTCTTTACGAATACGCCGTAAACGCCTTAAAAGAACAGGGCGTAACGGTCAAAAAAGGGGTGTTCGGCGCGGATATGCAGATCAGTCAGCATAACGACGGACCCGTAACCATTCTTTTGGAAGCATAGCCGTTTTTTATAAAAAACGAGTAAAAATCGTATAAAAACGGGCAAAAACGTCAACTCTACTCAGGGTAGAGAGGCGTTTTCGTGCGGTAGAGTGGAAAAATTTTTCAGTAGAGCGCGTATTTTTTGAAGTAGAGAGAAAAAGAGGAAAAGTGGGTTGTCTTTTTTTGGAAATTGCACTAAAATATATGGTGTAAGGGAACGGAAAGTCCGCTCCGATAAAAAGATGAAAAAGATAGAAAGGAACGATTGTAATGAACGAAAAAAAGATTATTCCCGTTTTTTATGCTTCAGATGAAAATTATATGCCTTTCTTGGCGGTGGCGCTCACCTCTTTGAAGGAGTATGCGAACAAGGAATACGTCTATAAGATCCACGTGCTTTATACGGGCGTGCTCAACGGCTACGCCACCAAGATCAGGGAAATGTCCTCCGACAATTTCCAAATCGAATTCAACGATCTCTCCCAAAAGATAGACGAAATTTCCGATATGATGCATTGTCGCGATTATTACACGAGCGCCATTTATTATCGGTTGTTTATACCGGCGCTCTTTCCGCAGTACGACAAGGCGATCTATATGGATTGCGACACGGTGCTGCGCGCGGATATCGCCGAGCTGTACGCTATCGATATCGGCGACGATTTGATAGGCGCGGTCGCCGATCAAGCGGTGGCGGCGGTGCCGGAATTCCGCGAATACACCAAAAACGCGCTCGATATCGACTCGGAGAGATATTTCAATTCGGGCGTGATCGTGATGAATTTGAAAAAATTCCGCGAAACGGATTTTTACGCGACCTTTTGCGACGTCTTGCGTAGCTACGATTTTATCGTTGCGCCCGATCAGGATTGCCTCAATTTGATTTGCAAGGACAAGGTGTATTATTACGACGCGGCGTGGAACAAAATGCCCATTGGCGGCGCGAACGAATGCGAGCCAAAGCTCGTGCATTACAATCTCAATTTGAAGCCGTGGCACTACGACGGGATATTGTACGAGGAATATTTTTGGGCGTACGCTAAAAAAACGCCTTTCTACGGCGTTATCGTAGCGAAAAAAGCGGCGTTCAGCCCTGAGCGCGCAGAGCGCGACGAAGCGGAGGGCAAAAGGCTTATCGCCTTAGCAAAATCGGAGGCGGACAGCCCGACGAACTATATCCGTTCGGTGGGCAGGCTTTGCAAGGCGTAAAGGAAAAAAAGTACAAACGAGGTAGGCAGGTATGGATTTATCCAAGCTTTCGCCCGAAAGAGCGGCGGTTTTACAGCGGATAGAAGAATACGAAAAGACGGCGCGCTTCGACGAGCCTGTGGAAAACGATCCCGAGGCACCCGAGCTGTTGCCCGAGAACGCGGATTATTTGTGTAAAAAGCTTTCGAGTAAGATCAAGCGGAGAATTGCCAATTTGCTCGGGGATAAATATTTTCTCGGCTTGATCAAAAAGGATATCCTCGTTATCGACGGCGTGGAGGGTACGGAGCATTTGCACGCGCTTGAAAAGGGGGCGATGCTCACCTGCAACCATTTCTCCCCGTTCGACAATTATATCGTATTCCATTGTATCCGCAAGTATTTGCCGCGCAAATATTTGTATAAGGTCATTCGCGAGGGGAACTACACCAACTTTTCGGGGCTGTACGGCTTTTTATTCCGCCATTGCGACACCCTGCCTTTATCGCGCAATCGCCGTACGATGATCAATTTTGCGACCGCGGTCAACACCCTATTGGCGCGCGGAGAAAGCATCTTGATCTATCCCGAACAAGAGATGTGGTGGAACTACCGCAAGCCGCGCCCCTTTAAGGTGGGCGGGTTTAAGCTTGCGTATAGAGCGAAGGTACCGGTTATCCCCACCTTTATCACGATGGAGCACGACCAAACGCGTACGGACGGGGACGGCTATCCCGTGCAACGCCACACCTTGCATATCCTACCGCCCGTGTACCCCGATCTATCGCTCGGAGAAAAGGCGGGCGCGGAAAAAATGAAGGACGAGGCGTACGCCCTGTGCAAAGCAAAGTACGAAGAAGTATATAAAACGCCGCTTATCTACGCTTGCGACGCGAAAAAGGACGGAGAGGAATAAAATGATACTGTATCTTGCCATCATTGCCGTTTGCTCGGTCTTGATCGCGACCATCGCTTCGTTGGTGTTCGACGCGAGCTTTTTCTTGCTGTTCGGTTACACTTGGCTGGCGATCGTCGTCGTGATGCTGCTCGACGGGCTGACGGCGACGGTATGTAGATTATTACCCGCCAAATGCGCCGATCACGAAAAGAAGATATTTCAAGTTTCCGCAGGGGAAAAGAAATTTTACGAGCGGCTCAAGATCCGCAAATGGAAGGACAAGGTACCCGAGATCGGGCAGTTTACGGGCTTCCGTAAAAATAAGCTGGAGGATCCCAAAAGCATAGCCTATCTCGACCGCTTTTTGTTGGAGGCTTGCTACGGCGAGATCGGACATTTCGTCAGCCTGTTTGCGGGCTTTTTGATCTTGCTTATGTTCCCGATCACCGAGTATTGGTGGGCGATCTCCGTTCCCGTAGCCGTGATCAACGCGCTGCTTAATTTGCCCTCCTTTTTCATCTTACGCTACAATTCCTATAAGCTGGAGATTTTACGTAGGAGCAATTTGAAAAAGCAGGCGCGCGAGCAAGCGCTTGCCGAAGTGGCGGCAACGCAAAAATAATTGTTTCAAACGATAAAAAGGCGGTTATAAATAATATAGAGAACGAAAAGGGGCGAGAACTTTGCGCCCTTTTTTCAAGGATTTTCGGAGGTGTTTTATGAGGACGGATATCGTGATCGTCGGAGCGGGACCCGCCGGTATTTTTACGGCGTTGGAAATGTTACGCAAGGGCAGCAAGAAAAAAATCGTGATCGTGGAAAAGGGGAGATCGGTGGAGAACCGCCGTTGTCCCAAGCACAAAACGCAAAAATGCGTTAATTGCAAACCCTATTGCCATATCACGACCGGCTTTTCGGGCGCCGGCGCGTTCTCGGACGGCAAGCTTTCCCTCTCCTACGAGGTGGGCGGCGACCTGCCGCAGCTTATCGGCGAGGACTTGGCGCAAGAAACCATCGAGTATGCGGATAAGATCTATTTAGAGTTCGGCGCGGACGAAAAAATAGAAGGGATAGGCAGCGGCGAGGCTGTCAAAGAGATACGCAAAAGAGCGATCAAAGCCGGCTTAAAGCTCGTCGATTGCCCCATTCGCCATATGGGTACGGAAAAGGCGCAGGGGATATACCTTGCCATTGAAAAATACCTCTTGGAAAACGGCGTGGAGATACTGTTCGAGTACGAGTGCGAAACGCCCATTATCGAACGGGGAGAATGTAAGGGAGTACGTATCCGTAAAGCGGACGGAAGCGACGAGCGGGAAATTTTGGCTTCGCATACCGTGATCGCGACGGGCAGGCGCGGCGCCGATTGGTTGGAAAAGACTTGTGAAAAATACGGCGTGGAGCACGCGGCGAGCACGGTCGATATCGGCGTACGCGTAGAGGTCCGCAACGAGATTATGGAAACGGTGAACAAGGCGCTGTACGAATCCAAGCTCGTCGGCTATCCCTTACCCTTTAAGAACAAGGTCCGTACCTTTTGCCAAAACCCCGGGGGGTTCGTTTCACAGGAAAATTACGACGACAACCTTGCCGTCGTCAACGGGCATAGCTATAAGGAATTAAAGACGGACAACACCAATCTTTCCATACTTTGCTCGCATAATTTTTCCTATCCCTTCAATCAACCGATCGCGTACGCGAAAAAGATCGGGGAGCTTACGAATATGCTGGGCGAGGGCAGGATACTCGTCCAACGCTTCGGGGATATTTTAAGCGGCAAGCGCACTTGGCAAGAGGAGCTTACCCGTTCGAATATCCGTCCCACCCTAAAGGACGCGGTGGCGGGGGATATCACCGCGGCGATGCCCTATCGTACCATGGTGAATATTATCAACTTCATAAACGCGGTCGATTTGGTCGTCCCGGGGTTTGCCGCGGCGGAAACGCTGCTCTATTCGCCCGAGCTGAAATTTTACAGCAACCGTATCAAAATGGACGCCGATTTCAATACCAACGTAAAGGGCTTGCATTGTTTGGGCGATTCGAGCGGTTGGACGCGCGGCTTGATGATGGCTTCGGTCATGGGCGTTTTGATGGGAAGAAAGCTCGTATAACCCGAAAACCCCGTCTTTATTTGGAAAAAGACGGGGTTTTGCTTGTATTTTCGACGAAAAGAGCTAAAAATCAAAAAAAATTCAAAAAATTTTTCTAAAAAAAAGGAATTGAGAAAGTTTTGTCGAATAAATAATATAAGGAAGAAAAGTTTCTAAAATGCAAGGCGCGTTTTGCGCTTGCAAGCACGGCGAAAAAAGGAGGGGAACGAAATGGACGAAACGAAAGCTTATTCTTGCGTTCGCGAGCGGATCTGCGCGCGTGAAAACGATGTTCTTTCCCCCTACGCGATGCGCTCCGCCGACACCAAAGGACGGGTGAGAGCGGAAAAACGTTGCGATTTCCGCACCGATTTTCAACGGGATAGAGATCGTATCATTTACAGTAATTCCTTCAAACGCCTTAAAAATAAAACGCAGGTATTCTTTTCGCCCCTCGGCGATCATTATATCACGCGCCTGACGCACACGCTCGACGTTTCGCAAATCGCCCGTTCGATCGCTCGTACCCTTTCGCTCAACGAGGATCTCGCGGAGGCGATCGCGCTCGGACACGATTTGGGGCATACTCCGTTCGGACACGTGGGGGAACGGGTGCTTTGTTCCCTTGCGACGCAAGGCTTTTATCACAACGAGCAGTCCTTGCGCGTCGTCGATCATATCGAAAAAGACGGTCGCGGTTTGAATTTGACCTACGAGGTCCGCGACGGTATCTTACAGCATAAAAGCTCGGGGAAGCCCTCGACGCTCGAGGGACAAGCGGTATCGCTTGCCGACCGTATCGCGTATATCAATCACGATATCGAGGACGCCGTCCGCGCGGGGATATTGAAAGAAAGCGACCTGCCGCAAAGCGCCGTCCGCGTTTTGGGCAACGAAACGAAAACGCGCATCAATACGGCGATCACCGATATCTACAACAGCTCGTACGGCAAGGACGCGGTGCGTATGTCCGACGAGGTGATGTCGGCGACCAACGAGCTGCGCGAATTTATGTTCGAGCGGGTGTACGAGCTTGCGAATAAATCCATTCAGGAACGCTCGCAGCGTATGCTCACCCAACTGTTCGCCTACTTCACGGCAAACGTTGACAAATTGCCCAAGCCTTATTTGCGCCTTTTGGAGCGCGACGGTAAGGAGAGGGTCGTTTGCGACTATTTATCGGGTATGACGGATAGATACGCCATCAGCGTTTTCGAAAGCCTGTTCATTCCCTCCACTTTTTCTCTCGGAGGTAACTCGTGAACGGCGCAAGCAAAGGATTAGACCCTCGCTTTTTGCAGGAATTAAAACAAAAAAACGATATTATCGAAATTATCGGCGGTTACGCCTCCTTGGACAAAAAGGGGAATAACCATTGGGCGTGCTGTCCCTTCCATCACGAACGCACGCCGTCGTTTGCCGTCAATCAATCGGAGCAGTTCTACCATTGCTTCGGTTGCGGCGTGTCGGGCGACGTCATCAAGTTCGTACAGGAGATCGAAAACACCGATTTTATGGGCGCTATCCGCATCTTGGCGGCGCGCGCGAAAATGGAGGTGCCCGAAAGCAATTTCGATACGGAACGGGCGCAGCAAGCCAAGAAAAAACGGGACGCGATCGCTTCGATCATGCTCGATTCCGCACGCTTTTATTTGTCCAATTTATACAGCGGCGATCCTCGCGCTGAAGCGCATTTGCAGTATATCGACAATCGTAAGCTGTCCCCGACTACGGTAAAAAAATTCGGGTTGGGCGCTTCCCTCGATTTCTTCGGCTTGCCCGACTATTTAGCGGGCAAGGGGTATACGCGACAGGATCTGCTCGATTCGGGCGTGCTCACGGAAACGAAAACGGGCAGGCTCGCCGATTCCCAAGCCGGACGGCTCATCTTCCCCATCATCAACGCGCTCGACGAGGTGGTGGCGTTCGGCGGTAGACTTTTGGAAAAGACCGATTTCGCCAAATACAAAAACACCAAGGAAACGGTGCTGTTCAATAAGAGCAAAACGCTGTATAATATCAATTTGCTCAAAAAGCTCAAACGCAAGCAAACGATAGAAAACGTGATCATCGTCGAGGGATATATGGATACCATTTCGCTCTATCAAGCGGGGTTTGAAAACGTAGTGGCTTCCATGGGCACGGCGCTGACCAAGGAACAAGCGCGGCTCGTCAGGCGGTATTCGGAGAACGCGCTGATCAGCTACGACGGCGATTTCGCGGGACAAAAGAATAATTTGCGCGGCTTGGAGATCTTGAAGGACGAGGGCTTGAACGTCCGCGTCGTACCCATGCCCGAGGGGCTGGATCCCGACGACGTGGTCAAACGGGGCGCGGCGGCGTATCAAAAATGCCTAGACGAGGCGATGCCGCTGATCGATTACAAGATACATTCGTTAGAGCGTAAATACGATTTGAAAAAGACGGAGGAGAAGCGCAGCTTCGTATCGGAAGCGCTCGGCGTGATCGCCACGGCGGAGAGCGAGAGCGTGAAAGAGGACCTTCTCAAACGCCTACGCGACAAAACGAATATTACTTATCATTCGCTGGAGAGGGACTTGCGCGCCAAGGAAAAGGAAAAGCCCAAGGACGCGCCGCAGGAAGCCTTCGAACAAACGCGGATAGCCGAAACCTCGGGCGCGGATAAAACGGTGAAAGCCATTCGCTTTATTTTGGCGGCAAAGCTGTTTTCCACACCGTACGCCAAGGCGTTCGATATAAGAGAGCTGTCCTTTGAAAACGCGGAGCATAAGACGATCGCCGCATATATCCGGGAACGGGAAACGGCGGGCGAACGGATACGACCGAGCGAGCTGTTCGAAATATTCAGCGAGGATAGCGAGGAGCTTAACGCGATACTCAATCTCAACTACGAGGACAAGCTTTCGGGTGAGATCGCTGCGAGATTTTTCTCGGACAGCGTACGCGCCCTGCAACGGGAGGCGATCGAACGGGAGATCGCGGAGTATAATCGGGAGTATCAGGCGGTAACGGGCGAGGACGAACGCAAAGCCGCCGCGAAGAAAATAGCGCAAGCCGTACGGCGGCGGGACCAATTAAAAAAATAAAAGGGTTGTGTATCAACGGAGGATAAAAGGATGAATATATCCGAGCAAAAACTCAATGAAATCTTAGCGAACATCATCAACAACTACGCCAAGAAAGGTAGTATTTCCACTAACGCGCTTTGCGATATTTTGGAGAAATACGATATGAACGCGAATCAGATCGATTTCGCGTATAAATCGCTTGGCGAAGCGGGGATCCAGATCGTGGACGAGGATCAAAGGGACAAGGAGCTCTTCGAGCAGGCGCTCGCGGATATCGGCTTGGACGACCCGGTGAAAATGTATCTTAAGGATATCGGTCGCGTCCCCCTTTTGACGGCGGAGGAGGAGGTAGACCTTGCCAAGCGTATGCAAGAGGACGACGCGGCGGCGAGAAAACGCCTTTCGGAAGCCAATTTGCGACTCGTCGTTTCCATTGCGAAACGCTACGTGGGGCGCGGTATGCTTTTCCTCGACCTTATCCAAGAGGGTAACTTGGGGCTTATGAAAGCGGTGGAAAAGTTCGATTATCAAAAGGGCTTCAAATTCTCCACCTACGCAACTTGGTGGATCCGTCAATCGATCACGCGTGCGATCGCCGATCAGGCAAGGACGATCCGTATCCCCGTGCATATGGTGGAAACGATCAATAAGCTCACACGCGTACAACGGGTGCTTTTGCAGGAGCTCGGTCGCGAGCCTACGCCTGCGGAGATCGCGGAAAAGATGGGCGTAGAGGAATCGCGCGTCGTGGAGATCCAAAAGATCGCCCAAGACCCCGTATCCTTGGAAACGCCTATCGGCGAGGAGGAGGACAGCCATCTCGGCGATTTTATCGAGGACGAAAAGACCACGACGCCCAGCGATTCGGTGGCGTTTACGATGCTCAAGGAACAGCTTCTCGGCGTGCTCGATACGCTTACGCCGCGCGAGGAAAAGGTGCTTCGCCTGCGCTACGGTATCGACGACGGCAAGCCCCGTACCTTGGAGGAAGTGGGCAGGGAGTTCAACGTAACGCGTGAGCGTATCCGTCAGATCGAAGCGAAAGCGCTTCGTAAGCTCCGTCACCCCTCGCGTAGCAAGAAGCTCAAAGATTTTCTCGAATAATGGCGTACGGTAAACGGATCGATACGCTTTGCTCGCTGTTGGAACGCGCGGAAGTTTTCGCGGATATCGGTTGCGATCACGGCTATTGCACCGAGTATATGCTCCGAAACGGGCTTTGCGATCGGGCGATCTTCTCCGATATCAGCAAGGGTAGCTTGGCAAAAGCGGAAAAATTGCTCGCCCAATTCGTAAAAGCGGGCAGGGCGACCTCCGTGCTCGGGGACGGCTTTTTCGGCGTGGGTAAAGAGGTCGACGAGGTGCTGATCGCCGGTATGGGAGGCGCGGAGATCGTGTCCATCTTATCCGATACAAAGACGGGCTTTATCCCCAAACGCTTCGTTTTTCAACCTATGCACGATTCGGAAAAGCTCCGTCGGTATCTGCTCGAAAACGGCGCGTATATCGAACGGGACTTCACCTTCGAGGACGGTAAATTTTACGACGTTATCGTCGGCGGTAGGGCGGACGCAACGCGTCAAACGGCGGCGTATACGGACGACGAATACGAATTCGGCAGGGAAAATCTTGCCGCGCTTCCCCAAGCGTTCGTTAAAAGAACGGAAAAGCAAATAGCCAATATCGACAAATATCTCGCCGTTTCCGCGCTCGGAGAAAACAGCCGCGTGGAGCTGAACGAGAGAAAAAAAAGATTACAAGGAGCGTTACGGCGTGCGGTTAAATGAATTTTACGAAATAGCGGAACGCTACGCGCCCAAGGCGCTTTCGGACGAATATTGCGAAAGGTACGGCGCGTACGATAACAGCGGCGTGTTGATCGATACGGGCGAAGAAATTCGCGGCGCGCTGTTCTCCCTCGACTTTTCGCTCGCGGCGATCGAACGCGCGATCGCGGTCGGAGCAAACTTGATCGTTACCCATCACCCTGCGATCTACGGCAAGATAAGCGATATAGTAATTTCCGATTTTCAGCCGCTTGGCAAAAAGCTGGTGAAATGCTTGAAAAACGGGATCTCCGTTATCTCTATGCACCTCAATTTAGACGGCGCGGAGGGAGGTATCGACGAAAGCTTGATGCAAGGCGTGTGCGGTGGAAAAGGCTCGAACGTAGCCGTTATGCAGCCTTTGAGCAAAGGGGGCTACGGTAGAGCGTACGATATCGAGGAGCGCACGGTAAACGCGCTCGTTTCACAAATGAAAAACACCTTTTCGACGGAGCGGCTCGCCGTGTACGGAGATAGGGAAAAACGCGTGCGCCGCGTAGCGAGCTTTTGCGGAGGCGGCGCGGACGAGGCGGCGGTGGAATTTGCCGTCAAGGAGGGAGCGCAAGCAATGATCTCTTCCGATTTCAAGCATCATATCCTCACGCTTGCTTGGGAATCGGGGCTTTCGGTGATCGCGCTCACCCATTACGCGTCCGAGCGTTACGGATTTGAAAAATATTATGAAAAAATCAGTCAAAGCGTCGCTTTGCCGTGCGTTTATCACACGGATAGGGAACTGCTTTGATAGGAGGTTATATATGTTACAGTTACAGGCACTTTTGAAGTATCAGGAGATCGATAGAAAGCTTTTCAAGCTGGAAAACGAGCTCGCCGAGAGCGAGGAGAGAAAGAAATACGCAAAGCTCCGTAAATTCTTAAAGACCGCACCCGAGAAGCTGGATTCGCTCGAAACGAAAGCAAGCGCGCTTGCGGCGCAGGCTTCCCAGCTTTCCCAAAAGTACGAACAGGCGGCGGCTATGCTCGGGGATTTCGATCACGTAGAGGAGTTGATCGGCGGCGGCGCGGATATCGCGTTCTATAAGAAAAAAGCGCAATCCATCGTCGACGCTTTGCGTAAATTGAAAGCGGATATGAGCGCGCTCGTAGCCAGCATCGAAGAAACGAGTGCGGAATATCAAAAACTGAAAAAACAAGTCATCGCGGCGCAAAAGCAGTACGGCGAAGCGGAGGAGAGCTATAAAGCCGTAGAAGCCGGTCGCAAAGCGGAAAAGGACCAGATCGTAGCCGAGCTTGCGGCGGCGGAAAAGGAAGTGGACGCGGAAGCGCTCGCAAGATACAAAACAAAACGCAAGGAGAAAATGTTCCCCGTCGTGGGCGAATTGTATTCGGGTAGATGTCCGTTTTGCAGTATGGAGCCTCCTCTTGCGGCAAGGAGCAAGCTTTCGGGCGGCATCGAATGCGACAACTGTCACAGGATCATTTTCGAAAAAGGGTAAATTCACAAATCAAGCCGCTTACCGCATAGGATAAAGCGTGCAAAAAGTAAAAGCGGAAATTCATTTGAAAAGAATACGGCAAAACGCCCGAGCGTTCAAAACGCTGACGAACGCCAAGCTTTGCGCGGTGGTAAAAGCGGACGCCTACGGGCACGGCGCGGCGGAGATCGCGTGCGCGTTGTCGGGCGTAGCCGATTGCTTTGCGGTATCGCTCGTGGACGAGGGACTTGCCCTCCGCGCGGCGGCTTGCGGCAAGGATATACTCGTACTCACGCCCCCTCTTTGCGACGAGGAGATTTACGCGGCGGCGAAAAACGGCTTTATTTTGACCGTTTCCGATCTACGGACGGCAAGGCTGATCGTAACCGTTTGTCAACGGTACGCCGTTAGCGTGCGCGTGCATTTGAAGGTAAATACGGGTATGAACCGTTACGGTATGACCGCGCCTGCGCTTGGAAAGACCTGCAAGTATTTGCAAGGAGCGCCGTGCGTAAAGGTAGAGGGTATCTATTCCCATTTATACGAATGTAACCGCCAAACCGCAGCGCTCCAACGCCAACGCTTCTTGCGTTGCCAACGGGTTTGCGAACGGTATTTCAAAGGACTGATCGCACATTTGAGCGCCACCTACGGCGCGCTTTTGGGTAAAGACTTTGCGTTTGATATGATACGCGTGGGGCTCGGGCTGTACGGGTATTTGCCCGACGGCGCGGAGGACTTGCCCCAAGCTACGGTCTCGTCGTTGCGATTGCAAAAGGGTATGACCGTATACGCGAGCGTGGCGGTAAACCGTAAATATTCGTTCGGCGGCGCAGGCTACGGCAAGCCGCGTCGAACGGGGGAGCGACTCTCGGTGGTGCGGCTCGGATACGCCGACGGGTTTGCAAGAACGCGTGAAAACGGCGTTTGCGATTACGAAAATAACGCGAACAATTTGTGTATGGACGCGTGTATTCGGGCAAAGAACGAGCGCGCGGGGAAAGAGCTCGCCGTGCTTACCGACGCGGCGGAAACGGCGAAAGCGTTAGGTACCATTTCTTACGAGGTGTTGTGCAACGCGACCCGTCGTGCGGAAAGGATATACGACGAGCGCGATTAGCGCTTGGTATATAGAACGGACAAGGTGTTTTACGGATAGAGAAAGGGTAGGAGAAAATAAGGAAAAGGTGTTGTTATGAAGTTCAAAAAGACGATGAAAAAGATCGGTAGACAAGCTTGGGAGCTTTTCAAAAGCTCCATTCCCGCGGCGATTATGTATTTTTGCGCGGGCACGGTCTTGATGATGCTGACGATGAAAGAGGACGAGCTGATTTGGGACGGCGGGAAGCTCGCTTGGACGCTCGTTTGCGGGTTGGCTGCGGCGGCGTATAACGCGCTCGTGACCTACGCGCAGGGCGGCAACGCATACGAAATGCTCGTTTCGGGCAATATGAAACGCGTTTCCGCGGCGGATTTTGAGGGCGGCTATAAAATTTCCTCGCATAAGGAAGCCAAGGAATACCGCGAATGGAAGGGCTTTGCCGTCGGTGGATTTATTGCGATCTATGCGATCGTTACGGGTATTATTTTCGGTTGTAACCAAGCGGCGATCGACGGCGCGTTGGCAGGCAACGAAAGCGCGATGGGCAGGGGGCTTGCCGTTTCGGTGATCGTTTGCTTCCTCATTTCGGGTTGGTCCATCTTGCCTTTCTATTACGCGAACGCAGGCGGCGCTTCGGTGAGCTACTTCCTCTCCATTTTATTGGCGTTGTTGCCTATTATCGTTACGGGCGTGATGTACATAGTCGGTGCGTACGGGCGTAGAGCGAAAGCGATCAAGGCGCAAGCGCTTGCGGACAGAGCGGCGAAGGCGGAGGCGCAAAGGGAAAAGAAGATCAACTACGGCGGCTTACCAGGGACGAAGCCGCGCAAGCGTAAATAAGGACGGATAAAAATGCGGATCATCGGCGGTGAATTTAGAAGCAGGGTGCTTGCGGAATTTGCAGGCGAGGAGGTACGCCCTACTTCGGATAGAGCAAGGGAGGCGTTGTTCAATATCCTTGCGTTCAAAGTGCGCGGCGCACGCGTGCTCGATTTGTTTTCGGGTAGCGGCGCGCTCGGCTTGGAAAGCCTTTCGCGCGGCGCAAGCGAGGTGGTTTTCAACGACGTTTCCAAAGCGAGCTTAGCCGTGCTCAAGAAAAATTTACAAACGCTCAAGATCCCTCTTTCCGAGCGCGTGAAAGCGTACAATTACGATTATAACGCTTGCTTGGAGATATTGAAGGAGCCGTTCGACCTGATCCTTCTTGACCCTCCCTACCGTTTCGATTACGGGGAAAGCGCTTTGAAAACGATCGCGCAAAAGGGCTTGCTTTCGGAAAACGGCGTAGTCGTATACGAGCGCGACCGCCCGTTCGCAGGCGAGATAGAGGGCTTGGAAAAATACGACGAACGAAAGTACGGAAAAGCGTACTTTACCTTTTTCAAAAAGGCGTAGGAGCAACTATGGAAAACGAGAGAAAATGTATTTTCGCAGGCACCTTCGATCCCCCGACGCTCGGGCATAAAGCGACGGTGGAGGATTGCTTAAAGCTGTTCGACGAAGTGGTGATCGCGATCTTGGTCAATCCCAAAAAACAGCCGCTTTTTTCGCTGGAAGCGCGTAAAGAAATGCTTTCTCTTTGCTTTGACGAGGAAGCGAAAAAGCGTATTCGGATCATTTCGTTCGAGGGCACGGTCGCCGCGCTTTTGGAAAAGGAAAATACCAAATTTTACGTGCGCGGTATCCGCAATACCACCGATCTCGATTTCGAAAACGCGAATTTTTACGCGAGCAAGAAGCTGGACGAGGAGCTGGTGGCGGTGTATTTGCCTTGCAGGCAAGAGCTGTTGCACGTCAGCTCGTCGATGGTCAGAAGCAGCTTGCATTTTTCCACGCCCATCGACGAATACGTGACCGAAGAGGTTAAAAAATATATAGAGAGAATATACCAAAGAAAATAAGGAGTTCAAGCTATGTTAGAGAAACAAAATTTCATTCCCGAGCCGGAGGAGTTCATCTCGGAAGCGCCGTTGACGGCGGAACTGAAAAAGATCAAGCGCGAGCGCGACGAGGAGATACGCGACGTCATTTCGGGCAAGAGCGACAAGATGCTCGTCGTGATCGGGCCTTGCTCGGCGCACGAGCCCGCGCCCACGCTCGAATACATTTCCCGTTTGGGCAAGCTCAACGAAAAGCTCAAAGAAAGGCTGGTGATCGTGCCGAGAATTTACACGAACAAGCCGCGCACCAAGGGTGTTGGCTATAAGGGTATGTTCTTGCAGCCCGACCCCGAGGGAACGGCGGATATCGTTCGCGGCATACGCAGTATCCGTTTGCTGCATCTTGCGGCGATGAACGAATCGGGCTTGACGGCGGCGGACGAAATGCTCTATCCCGAAAATACGGCGTACGTGGAGGACTTGCTGTCCTATCACGCGGTCGGCGCGCGTAGCGTGGAGGATCAATTGCATAGACAGGTGGCGAGCGGTATCGACGCGCCCGTAGGTATGAAAAATCCTATGAGCGGTAATATCCTTGCGCTGATCAACTCCATTTTCGCGGCGCAAAGTCCGCAAATCTTCAAATACAGGAACTATCAGGTCAGCTCGGACGGCAACCCGTACGCGCACGCGATCTTACGCGGCGGCGTGGACGGCTCTGGCGCGGACGTGCCCAATTTCCATTACGAAACGGTGATGCAGCTTGCCGAGCTGTATAAAGGGGGCAATTTGCAAAATCCCGCGATCGTGATCGATTGCAACCACTCCAATTCGGGTAAGCAATTCCGTCAGCAGATCCGTATCGCGCAGGAGGTCATGCAAAACCGCCGCTTCGACGGGGAATTCAAAAAGCTCGTCAAAGGCTTTATGATCGAAAGCTTCTTGGTCGAGGGCAGTCAAAAGCACGACGAAGTATTCGGCAAATCCATCACCGATCCCTGCCTTGGCTGGGAGGATACAGAGCGGTTGTTGAACGATCTTGCCGACCAAGTGTAAAATCGCGTATCTGCGTCGCATTTCGGCGTTGCCGCTCGGTTGCGTACTAACGGGTACGCGCCCTCGCGGCGCCTTGAACTGCTCGCGTCTACGCAATTTTACTTCGCACGGCTCCAACCGAATTGTCGTTGCGCTCGGCTTTAGCTATTTGGCATAGCCAAGCCACCGTAGGTGGCGTGGCAAGCTCATATAAATATTACGATAACGCCGCCGTAGGCGGCAATTCACGCGCGAAGCGCAATTCACGAAAACATAGCTTTCAATTCACGGCGTAAGCCAGGCTCGGTTTTACGTAAAACGAGAAAAATAAAATCATACTAAAAAGAGGACGTATATGAAAATCGCATTTTTAGGCCCCGAGGGCAGTTATTCCAATTTGGCGGCGCGTTCGTTTTTGAAAACGGAAGCGACGGGTGAAAAAAAGGTGGGCGAATGGGACGAGTGTATCCCTTTCCGTAACTTTCCCGAAGTGCTCGCCGCCGTTACGAACGGTAGAGTGGACGCGGCGGCTGTGCCCATTGAAAACAGTTTGCAGGGCGGTATCTTGCAAAACCTCGATCTTTTACAGGAGTCCGAGGATTTGTACGCGGTTAAGGAAACGATCATTCGTATCGACCATCGCTTGATCTACAAAGAGGGCGTAAAGCTTTCGGAGATCGGCAGGGTATATTCTCACCGTCAAGCGCTCGACCAATGCTCGGTGTTTTTAACGCAAAAAATGCCCTTTGCCTCCCTGCGTGAAACGGAATCGACGGCGTTCGGTATCACGCGTGCGACGGAGGACGATACGGGCAAAAGCGCGGCGATCGCAGGCGCACACGCGGAAAATATCCGCAAGGGCTTCGTGATGAGCGAGGAATGTATTTCCGACGAGAAAAACAACTACACCCATTTCCTTCTCATCAAAAAAGGGGAAAAGGCTTTGCCCGAGCACAGCGATCGCGTGTTCTTCTCCGCCGTATGTCCGCATAGACCGGGGAGCTTGTTGGAGCTTTTGGAGATCATCGCCAAATACGGTATCAATATGACCAAGATCGAAAGCCGCCCCGTGAAAAAGCGCGTGGGGGATTATCGTTTCTTTATCGAAGCCGATTGCGATATCGGCTCGACGGAGGTCAAAGAAATGCTCGCGGCGATCCGAGCGGACACGCTGGAATGTAAGCTTTTGGGTGCGTATTCGCAAAACGAATGATCGCGCGGCTCCGCTTTCTTTCGTGTACTTATCATAAAGAGGAATAGAATATGAGCAAGAAAAAACTTGGATTTGCGTTGGGCGCGGGCGGTAGCCGCGGCGTCGCGCATATCGGATTTTTACAAGCGATGGAAGAAGCGGAAATTCGCCCCGATTATATCACGGGTTGCTCTATGGGCTCGGTCGTGGGCGCGGCGTACGCGTCGGGTATGTCCGTCGTGGATATGAAAAAAGCGGTATACAAGCTTCGCTTATTGGATCTGATCGTACCCACGGGCAGGCGCGGCGGCTTGTTTGAAACGAGAAAGGTCCGCAAGCTTTTGGAAAAATATATCGGGGATATCCAATTTTCCGATATGAAAATTCCGTTCCGCTGTATCGCGGTGGATATGATCACGCAAAAGGTGGTGGAGTTTTCCGAGGGCAAGGTCTTGGACGGCGTGATCGCTTCGTCGAGCATACCCTCTATTTTTTGTCCGATGGAAAAGGACGGAATGCGGCTGATCGACGGCGGTATTTTGGAACGCGTTCCCTATCCGCAGGTAAAGGATATGGGCGCGGACGTCGTGGTCGCGGTGGATGTTTTGGGTAATTTGTCCACCAAAGAAAAGTGCCCCAGCACTTTGGGCGTATTGCTTGAAACCATCGATATTATGGACAACTACCGTACCAAGATCCGTAGGGAAGCCAACGCCGACCTGTACGATTTTTGGATAGAGCCGAATTTGGGGAATATGAACCAATACGTTTTGAAAAACGTCAAAGAAGCTTGCGAAAAGGGGTATGAGATCGGTAAGGAATACGCCCCGAAGATCAAGAAAGCCTTAAAAAATTAACGCGAAAGACGAGGAAGATCGGAATGGATTTATTCGATTTCAACAAAAACGAAGAAACGGCGAAGCCGCTTGCCGAACGTATGCGCGCCAACTCGCTCGACGAGTTTATCGGGCAAAAGCATATCGTAGCGCAAGGCTCTCTCCTCCGCCGCGCCATTGCCGCGGATTGTTTGGGTAGCTGTATCTTTTGGGGCCCCCCGGGGTGCGGTAAAACGACGCTCGCCAATATCGTTGCGCTTCGCACCAACGGCGAGTTTATCAAGCTCAACGCCGTAAACGCCGGCGTAGCCGACGTCAAAAAAGCGGTGGAAACGGCACGCGACAATTTGAAATTATTCAACAAGCGCACCTATTTGCTTTTGGACGAGTGCCACCGCTTCAACAAAACGCAAAGCGATTCCTTGCTTCCCGCTATCGAGCAGGGCACTATTATTTTTATCGGCTCCACGACGGAAAATCCCTACGCCGCGATGACGCCGGCTATCGTATCCCGTTGTCGCGTATTCGAGTTCAAGCATTTGACGGACGAGGATATCGTCGGCGCGTTAAACGCGGCGGTCAAAAGCCGTCATAAGGGACTTGGAAAGCAAAATATCCAAGTGGACGGGGAAGCGATCGCCCATATCGCGCGTATGGCAGGGGGCGACCTGCGCTCGGCGTATAACGCGCTGGAGCTTGCCGCGCTCACCACGCCGCCCGATAGCGAGGGCAAAGTGCATATCACGCTCGCCGACGCGGAACAATCCATTCAAAGAAAGGCGCTCTCCTATAACGAGGACGCGTATTACGACTTTTTATCGGCGTTTTGTAAATCGTTGCGCGGCAGCGACGCCAACGCGGCGCTCTATTACGCTCAACGCTTGATCGAGGGCGGTTGCGACCCTATGCTTATCGCCCGTCGGTTGGTCGTGCACTCCGCCGAGGACGTGGGTATGGCGGACCCCCGTGCGTTACAGATCGCCACCTCCGCTATGTACGCGCTCGAAAAGATCGGTTATCCCGAAGCGATGATACCCCTGTCCGAGGCGATCGTCTACGTATGCGAAGCGGAAAAGAGCAATTCGGTAGTCAACGCCATGTACGCGGCGAAGGCGGACGCAATCAAGGTGCGCGACGACGGTATTCCCCCGTACTTAAAGGACAACAGCTTCGGCTCCAAAGAGGACAAGGCGAACAGCGGCTTGTATAAATATCCGCACAATTACGGCGGCTACGTAGAACAGCAATACTTACCCGATTCTCTCAAGGATCAGGTGTATTACACGCCGAGCGATAGAGGGTATGAAAAGGAAGTATGGGAGATCCGCAAGCGCAAAGGAAAGAAAAGGTAAATAGAGGATAGCTGCTTATGAAATGTTTGTATTGTGATTGTACGGAAAGCAAGGTGATCGATTCGCGTTCGGCGGACGACGACAGGACCATTCGTCGCCGTAGAGAATGTACCGGTTGCGGTCGGCGTTTTACCACGTACGAAACGATCGAGGTCTCGCCCGTTTTGGTGGTCAAAAACAACGGTACGCGGCAATCGTACAACGCGGAAAAGGTACGGAACGGTATCATCAAGGCGTGCGAAAAACGCCCCGTACCCATCGCCGTTATCGACGAGATCGTCGCGGATATTTCCAAACAGGTGTATAACAGTATGGAAAGCGAGATCACGACGAAAGCGATCGGCGAAATGGTGATGGAGCGCTTGAAAAAAACGGACGAGGTCGCGTACGTAAGATACGCCTCCGTCTACCGCTCGTTTAAGGATCTGTCCTCGTTTATGTCCGAGCTCAAGCAAATGATGAAAGCGGACAAAGCGGACAAAGCGGATAAAAAATAATTTTTTCGAAAGGATACGGACGATGCATATAACCAAACTCGTGACCGTAGGCGGCGTGCCCGTCGGCGGCGGCTCGGCGGTAAAAATTCAATCGATGACGACGACGAAAACGGCGGACGTGGAAAAGACGGTCGCGCAGATCGCCGCACTCGACAAAGCGGGCTGTGAGATCGTCCGCGTTGCCGTGAGCGACGAAGCGGACGCTGCGGCGGTGAAAGAGGTCGTTTCCAAGATCCGCTTGCCGCTCGTAGCCGATATCCATTTTTCCCCAAGGCTTGCCGTTGCGGCGATCGAAAACGGGGCGCATAAGGTGCGTATCAATCCCGGGAATATCGGTGGGGAAAGGGAGATAAAATACGTTGCCGATTGCGTAAAGGCGCATAATATCCCCGTTCGCGTGGGGGCGAATACGGGCAGTATCGAAAAGACCTTTTTGGAAAAGTACGGACGGAACGAATACGCGCTCGTGGAGAGCGCGCTTTATAACGTAGCGGCGCTTGAAAAATGCGGCGTGAACGATATCGTCGTTTCCGTCAAGGCTTCGAGCGTGCCGCTCACCGTCAAAGCCTATCGCTTGCTCGCGCAAAAGACGGATTATCCCTTGCATTTGGGGGTTACAGAAGCGGGTACGACGGAAGCGGGCGTAGTGAAAAGCGCCGTGGGGATCGGCTGCTTGCTTTTGGACGGTATCGGCGATACTATTCGCGTTTCGCTCACCGACGACCCCGTCAAGGAAGTGGACGCGGCGAGGCTCATCTTACGCGCCTGCGGCTTGGACGAGGACTTCGTTGAGGTCGTATCCTGTCCCACCTGCGGTCGTTGCGCGTGGGAGAGCATGTCGCTTGCGGAAAAGGTGACGGCGTTCGTGAAGCCGTATAGAAAACGGGCGAAGATCGCCGTTATGGGTTGCGTGGTGAACGGCCCGGGGGAAGCAAAGGACGCCGACCTTGGGATCGCGGGCGGCAACGGATCGTGCCTGATTTTCAAAAAGGGCGAGCCGTATAAAAAGGTGCGCGCGGAGGACGCCGAAAAGGAATTTTTGAAGGAAATCGGGTTATTGTTAGATGGACAGGCTTGAAGAATATTTAAGGGATATCCGTAATTTAGACGGATTGAAAAACGCAATACTTTGCCAAATCACTCTGTCGAAACGGGAGAAAACGGCGGAGTTTTCTCTCGTTACCGATAAGACCTATTCTCCGCGCGAGGAATTGCAAGCGCGGGATATTTCCGATCGCTATTTACCGAGCGGCTTTTCGGCTAAAATGAAGATCGTCAAGCGCGTGCCCGACGCGGAGCTTTTGAAGAAGAAGATATACGATTATATTTCTTTGAAATTCCCCGCCGCGGCGGCGTTTTTGGAGGAGGACGGGATCGAGGTGGAAATGCTGCAAAGCGGCGCGCACTTCCTCGTGGATATCGCCTCGGGCGAGGAGTATCTCTTTTCTTCGGGAAAGATACTCGACGACGTCAGCGCGTACTTAAAAAGCGGTTATTGCGGCACTTTCTACGGCAACGTGCGTATCGTGGAAAAGCAAGCGCCCGACGGGTCACTTTTGGAGGAGATGCCCGAGTCGAAGGAGGAGGACGTCGTTTTCGAGATCCGCCGCTTCCCCGTTTGTGATTTCGCGAAGCTGGACGGCGCGGATACGATACCCAAAACCGCCGTATACGCCGCCGACTATTTAAGCGAGGAGGGCGTTTTCGCGGTTTGCGGCACGATCACCTATATTGAAGAAAAACAATACGTAAAGCACAACGAAAAGACGGGCGAGGACGTGCAAAAATCCCGCTTTTCGATCGCGCTTTCGGACGGGTCGGGGACGCTTCGTACGACCTATTTCCCCAAGAAAGCGACGGTGGATAAGGTGCGCGAATTAAAGACGGGCGACAGGATCGTGATTATCGGTGAAAACGAAGAATACAACGGCTACCGTTCTTTTCAAGCCTCTAAGATCAATTACGGCAATCCGCCCGAGGGGTTCGAGCCGGAAAAGAGAAAGGGGAAGCCCGTACCCAAGTTTTATCATACCGTCCAACCCGAGCCGTATATCGATTATACGCAGGCGGGCTTTTTCGACGATTTGGACAAGCCCGAGGATCTGAAAAAGCATACGTTCGTCGTGTTCGACTTGGAAACGACGGGCTTAAACAACAACCCCGCCATGGGGCGTATGGATAAGATCATCGAGCTCGGCGCGGTGAAGATCGTAAACGGCGAGATGAAAGAAAAGTTTTCCACCTTCGTCGCCTGTTCCGATCGTTTGTCGGGAGAGATCGTCAAGCTTACGGGTATCACCGAGGATATGCTCGTGGGCGCGCCTGAGATCGAAAAGGTGATCGCCGATTTTTATAAGTTTGCGGACGGCGCGTATCTCGTCGGACACAACGTCACGTTCGACTACCGCTTCGTTCATTACTACGGCGAGCAAAACGGCTATATGTTCGATCATAAGCAGTTTGATACTATGACCTTGGCACAGGAGCTTTTGCGCGGCTTGTTGCCTAATTATAAGCTTAATTCGGTAGCCGACTATTACGGCTTTACCTTTAATCATCACCGCGCGTTCGACGACGCGTGCGTAACGGCGAAAATATTTATAGAACTGATCAAAAAACGGGGTAAATTGCCCGTATGAAGGAGTAGGAAATGGAAAAGACGAAATATTATATCGGTATCGATTTGGGCGGTACGTTCGTCAAAGGCGGTATCGTGGACGAAAACGGGAATTTGATCGTTTCCGATAAGGTACCCACCGAGGCAAAGAGTGGTAACGACAAAGTCGTTTCGAATATCGCGGGACTTTGTATGCTCTTACTTGAAAAGGCGAAGATAACCAAGGAGCAGGTACAAGGGATAGGTATGGGCGTCCCCGGACTCATTGACAGTCAAAACGGGATAGTCAAGTATTCCAACAACCTGCATTTCGAGCATTTCGATATCGCAGGCGCGCTCCAAGCCAAGACGGGCTTGCCCGTAAAGATCGCCAACGACGCAAACGTGGCGGCGCTCGGGGAAACGAAGTTCGGTTGCGGCAAGGAATATGATAACACGGTGCTTCTTACGCTCGGTACGGGCGTGGGCGGGGGCGTAGTGATCGGCGGCAAGCTGTTCGAGGGCAACGGCTCGGCGGGCGCGGAGCTTGGTCATAACGTTATCGCCGCGGGCGGCGAGCCTTGCGGTTGCGGGCGTAAGGGTTGTTTGGAAGCGTACGCTTCGGCGACGGCGCTCATTCGCGACACCAAGCGCGCTATGGAAGCGAATAGGGACAGCGCGATGTGGGAGATCGGCTCGATCGATAACGTAACGGGCAAGACGGCGTTCGATTATATGGAAAAGGATAAAGCGGCGAAAAGCGTCGTGGATAATTATATCGAAAAATTGGGCGTAGGTATCGTCAACCACGCGAACACGTTCCGACCCCAAGCGGTGATCTTGGGCGGCGGCGTTTGCGCGGAGGGGGATAGATTGGTAAAACCCCTGCAAGAAATGTTGAACGAAGAAATTTACGCAGGCGCGCGAGGACCGCAAGTGAAGCTTTTAACGGCGACCTTGAAAAACGACGCGGGTATATTCGGCGCCGTGGCGTTGATCGCAGGTATATAAATAAAAAGAAAACGGAGCGAATTCGCTCCGTTTTATCGTTAAAATCAATCCGCCTGTGCCGCACCCGAGCTAAATGATGAACCCGCGCATAGCAGGTGGGTGCCGCATCTTGACGCCTCGGACTTTCCGCATAGCAGACCTTGCCTATCGCCACGAATAACTTGCTCCCGATTTCATAATGTGGATTCCGTTTTATGCCCGACTCCGAACACCGCAGATCTATCTTTATTATACACGCTTCCGCTTTATTTGTCAACGGAATGAACGCGAAAAAATCAGCCGTTCAAATTTTTTAAGAAGGTAAAAATTTCCGCTTCGAAATTCAGTCCATACCGTTTATCCGCAACTTCTTTTGCCGAACGGCGAATGGACGCGCTCGTAAAATCGGCGGCGAGCCGAATGGCGGTTTCCTCCGACTTCCCTCGCGCAAGCGCGCCGACGAACGCCGAAGCGAACACGTCGCCCGCGCCGCAAAAAAAGCCTTCTACGTTTTCGGAGGTGTATTTTTGCGTTACGCCCTCTTTATTCGTATAACGAATAGATATATTTTCCTTTTCGAGGATACCCGTAACGACGGGGCGCGCGCAAAGCTCGCGGAGCTTTTGCAGCAGCTCGTCGGTATTCGCCGCAGGATAGGGGATATCGGCAAGATAGCACGCCTCGGTGAGGTTGGGTAAAATATAATCGGCTTCGCGACAAAGTGCGCGCATTTTTTCCACGTACCCGTCGTTAAAGCCTGCATAGAGGCTGCCGCTATCTCCCATAACGGGATCTACGACGAAAAAGCCGTCCTTTTTGAGAAAGTCGCGCTTTATCTTTTGCACGATCTCGATTTGTGCTTCGCTGCCCAAATAGCCGCTATATACGGCGTCGAAGGAAACGCCGAGCGTTTTCCAATGTGCGAGTATACCCTCGATATCCCCCGTTAGATCGCGGAAGGTGTAGCCCTCGAAGCCGCCCGTGTGGGTGGAAAGGAGGGCTGTGGGCAATACGTCGCAGGTAACGCCGCACGCGGAAAGCACGGGAAGAGTCACGCTTAAAGAGCATTTCCCGATACAAGATATGTCGTTTACGGCGAGTACGCGCATAGAAATTTGCCTCACAACGAATAAAAAGTTTGATAAATCTATTATAAAATTCTTGCTTTTTTTTGTCAAACATATTAAAATAGAAAAGTAAAAAAAATTGAAAAAAGCGCGCGTTTCGTTTGGAAAGCGGCGACGCGCTTCAAAAGAGGTAAAAATATGGTTATCAACGGCGAGATCAAAACGAATACGGTGGCGTACGCCGATTTCGAAAAATACGAAAACCAAGTGGTAACGATCAAGGGCACCATTCACAATATCCGTATGATGTCCGATTTTGCGTTCGTCATTTTGCGTACGGCGCGCGAAACGGTACAATGCGTTTACGCGGAAAGCTTTTCCGATTACAGAATGACCGAGGACGTCAAAGAGGAGTGCGCGGCAAAAATTACGGGTAAGATCGTGGCGGGCGAAACGCGCGACGGCTCCAAACGCTACGAGCTGCAAATCCATAATATCGAGCTGTTGTCCCATCCTGCGGACATTCCGCCCGTCGTTATCACGAAAAAGCAGGTCAACTGCGACCTTTCCACCAACCTCGACTATCGCCCCGTGACCTTGCGTAATCCCAAGGAACGCGCGATCTTCAAATTGCAAGAGGGCATCGCGCGCGGCTTTAGAGAATTCCTGTCCTCGCAAGGCTTCACCGAGATCCGTTCCCCGAAGATCAACTTCGCAGGCGCGGAGGGGGGCACCAACGTATTCAAGCTCGACTATTTCGGCAAACAGGTATATCTCGCGCAATCGCCCCAGCTGTATAAGCAGGCGCTCGTCGCGGTGTACGAGAGGGTGTTCGAGATCGCGCCCGTATTCCGCGCGGAGCATCACGATACCAGCCGCCATTTGAACGAATATATCTCGATGGACTTCGAAATGGGCTTTATCGACAGCTTCGAGGATATTATGAATATGGAAACGGGCGTGCTCAAATACATTATGAATTTGCTCAAAACGGAGTATAAAAACGAGGTGGACCTGTTGCACGTAGACGTGCCCGAGATCACGGAGATCCCCGTTTTGAAGTTTATGGAAGCCAAAGAGATCTTGATGAAGAAATTCAAGTATCAGCCGACGGATATGAAAGACTTCGACCCCGAGGAGGAACAGCTTCTCGGTAAATACGCGAAAAAGCAATTCAATTCCGATTTCATCTTCATCACCCATTATCCCTCCAAAAAACGTCCGTTCTATACGATGGACGACCCCGAAGACCCCGAATACACGCTGTCCTTCGATCTTTTGTTCAGGGGCTTGGAGATCACCTCGGGCGGTCAGCGCGTACACGATTACGCCGCGCAGGTGGCAAAGATGGAGAAGCTGGGTATGAACCCCGAGGAATTTGCGACCTATTTGATGCTTCATAAATACGGCGCGCCTCCGCACGGCGGCTTGGGCTTGGGCTTGGAGCGCTTGACGATGCACCTTTTGGGCGCGAAGAACGTGCGTGAAGCGACGATGTTCCCTCGCGACATCAACCGCGTTTCGCCGTAAGGAGAAAAGGGTATGTGGAATGGTAAGAAAAAAGCGGTGACATTCAGCTTTGACGACGCCGTTAAACAGGATATTCGCTTGATCGCTATTTTGGATAAATACGGCTTGAAGGGCACGTTCAATCTCAATTCCGGTTATTTGGGCTGTAAGGGTAACGAGGACGCGCACGGCGCAAGACACGATAAGATTTTGGCTTCGCAAGTGAAAAGCGTGTACGCAGGGCACGAGGTTGCCGTACATACGCTCACGCATCCCAATTTGACGGGATTGGACGAGGAAACGATCGTTCGGCAGGTTATGGAGGATCAAAAAGCGCTTTCCGCGCTCGTCTCGTACGACGTGTTCGGTATGGCGTACCCCTGCGGCGGCGTGAACAACGACGACCGCGTGGCGGAGATCCTTCGCAAAAACACGCCCGTCCGCTATTCGCGTACCATCACCTCCACGTATAACTTCGATTTGCAGGAAAACCTGCTGCGTTTCAACCCTACGATCCATTGGATCGAGGCGGGCGCGGAGGAAGTGATCGATAAATTTCTTGCGTTGGAAACGGACGAACCGCAGCTTTTGTATATTTGGGGTCACGCGTACGAATTGGATTGGGAAAACGGCACGGAGGAAAAATTCGAACGTTTTTGCAAAAAGCTTGCAGGGCGCGAGGATATTTTCTATGGCACCAATCGCGAAGTTCTGCTCTAAAGGGTAAAAATTCGCTTTACAAAAGCGAAAAAAAGTTGTATAATAATAAAAACGAATAGAAAAGCGTTAAAAGAGGACAACGTTTTCGCAATCACTCCGCACAGAGAAATTCCGTTTTGCTGAGAGGAAAAAGGAGCTTGTGAAAAATATCACCTCGTCAGCTTATTTCGCGAAATGCAAAAAAGTAGTGAAATACGGTTTCGCAAGCCGTTATCCTTAGCGACGAATGATGGTTCGGTGGTTGATAAAACTCGGTTTATAAGCCGTTGTGTTTTTCCGAAACGCAACGGCTTCGTTTTTTGTAAAAAACCTTACAATAAGGAGAAATTGTATATGGGTATGTATAAGAAAGTAGACACCTCTTTGAACTTTGTCGAAAGAGAAAAGAACGTCGTAAAATACTGGAACGACAACAAGATCTTTGAAAAGAGTATGCAAGCGACGGAGGGGAACGAGGAGTTTTCCTTCTACGACGGTCCGCCCACGGCAAACGGTAAGCCGCATATCGGGCACATTTTAACGCGCGTAATGAAGGATATCGTGCCGCGCTATAAAACGATGAAGGGCAACCACGTTTTGAGAAAAGCGGGCTGGGATACCCACGGGCTTCCCGTAGAGCTGGAGGTGGAGAAAAAGCTCGGCTTGGAAAGCAAGACGGGGATCGAAGACTACGGTATCGAGCCGTTCATCAAACAATGCAAGCAGTCCGTTTGGCAGTATACCAGCGAATGGAAGCAAATGTCCGACGCGGTAGGCTATTGGTGCGATATGGACGACCCTTACGTTACCTATCACGACGATTATATCGAGTCCGAATGGTGGGCGTTGAAAGAGATCCATAAAAAGGGGTTGCTGTATAAAGGTCATAAGATCGTGCCCTATTGCCCCCGTTGCGGAACGGCGCTGTCCTCGCACGAGGTCGCGCAGGGCTATAAGGACGTAAAACAAACGACCGCGTTCGTAAAATTCAAGGCCAAGAACGCCGAGAACACCTATATCCTCGCTTGGACGACCACCCCTTGGACGCTTCCCTCCAACGTCGCGCTTTGTATGCACCCCGACTACGACTACGTTGAAGTGGAGATGGAGGAGAGCGGCGAGAAATATATCCTCGCGGCAGGCTTGCTCGTATCCGTACTCGGCGAGGAGGGATATAAAATCCTTTCCACCAAAAAAGGTACGGCGTACGAATATACCGAATACGAGCCGCTCTATCCTTTCGGGAAAGAGATATTCAAATATCGTGAAAAGGCGCACTACGTAACCTGCGACACCTACGTAACTCTTTCCGACGGTACGGGCGTCGTACACATTGCGCCCGCGTTCGGTGAGGACGACTATAAGGTGGGTAAACGATATGATTTACCCGTCGTGCAGCTAATCAACGAGGAGGGGAAATTCCCCGTCGGTTGCGGCGAGCTTACGGGCGTAGGCGCTCAGGCGGCGGATCCTGCCGTGATTAAAGATTTGAAGAACAGGGGCTTGCTCTTAAAGCCGTTGGAGATCACGCATAGCTATCCTTTCTGTTGGCGTTGCGATACCGCGCTCATCTATTACGCGCGTTCGAGCTGGTTTATCAAGGTTACAGCCGTTAAAGATAGATTGATCGCGGCGAATCGCTCGGTCAATTGGATGCCCGACACCATTAAGGAAGGGCGTATGGGCAACTTCCTCGAAAACGTGATCGATTGGGGACTTTCACGCGATCGGTATTGGGGTACGCCGTTGCCCGTTTGGGTATGTCCCGATTGCGGCGAGATCGAGGTTATCGGCTCGCGTGAAGAGCTCGTGCAAAAATGCGGCGCGGATAAAAATATCGAATTGCACCGCCCGTACCTCGACGATCTCACCTGTAAATGCGGTAAGTGCGGCGGCGAGATGAAGCGTACGCCCGAGGTTATCGACTGTTGGTTCGATTCGGGGTCTATGCCGTTCGCGCAGTATCACTATCCGTTTGAGAATAAAGATCTTTTCGAGCAAACCTTCCCCGCGGATTTCATCTCCGAGGCGGTTGACCAAACGCGCGGTTGGTTCTATACCCTACTCGTTATATCCACGCTGTTGTTCGATAAAGCGCCTTTCAAAAACTGTATCGTACTCGGACACGTCAACGATAAAAACGGCGTGAAGATGAGTAAGCATAAGGGCAACGTCGTAGACCCTTGGACGGTGCTTGACAAGCAGGGCGCCGACGCCGTTCGTTGGTATTTCTACACCTCTTCCGCGCCTTGGCTTCCCTCGCGCTTCTATCCCGAAGCGGTAAGCGAAGCGCAAAGAAAGTATATGGGCACGCTTTGGAACACCTACGCGTTCTTTTGTTTGTACGCCGATATCGATAATTACGATCCCGCGGATTACAAGCTTGAAAATTGCAAATTGTCCTTGATGGATAAATGGATCCTTTCCAAGCTCAATACGCTCGTCGATTACGTCGATAAAAATCTTGCCGTGTATAATATTACGGATAGCGCGCGCGCGTTACAGGATTTCTCGGATATTCTTTCCAATTGGTACGTGCGTCGGGGTAGGGATAGATATTGGGGCAGCGAGATGACGGAGGATAAGGCGGCGGCTTACACCGTGCTTTGGCACGTACTCGTGACCTTTGCAAAACTCACCGCGCCGTATACGCCTTTTATTGCGGAAGAGATGTATCTCAATCTCGTGCCCGCGTTCTTTAAGGACGCGCCTAAGTCCGTGCATCTTTGTTCTTTCCCCGTTTGCGACAAGTCTATGATCGACGCGGCTTTGGAAAAGGGTATGGATACCGTGCTCGATATCGTCAACCTCGGTAGAGCGGCGAGAAATACGGGCAACGTGAAAAACCGCCAACCGCTTTCCGAAATGTACGTCGTTACGGCGAGAGACGGAGAACTCGACGAGGGCTTGAAAGCGATCGCGCTTGACGAGCTCAATATCAAAGAGTATAAATCGGCGGCGGACGCGAATGAATTCATTTCCTACAAGCTCAAACCGCAACTGAAAACGCTCGGACCCAAATACGGTAAAAAACTGGGCGCGATTTCCGCGTTCCTTGCTTCGTGCGACGCGAAAAAGGTAGTGGACGCCGTTCGCGGCGGCGGAGAGTACGCGATGGATACCGATTGCGAGGTCTTGCTCAAAGAGGAGGATTTGCAGATCTTCACCGAGAGTAAGGCAGGATATATTTCCGCGAGCGACAAGGGGGTGACCGTTGCGCTCAACACCCAACTCACCGAAGCGCTGATCGTCGAGGGTATCGAGAGGGAGATCGTTTCCAAAATACAAACGATGAGAAAGGAAGCGGACTTCCAAATCACCGACCGCATCTCTATATATTATAATAATGTAGAGGGCAAGCTTGCCTCCGTTTTGAAAGCAGGCGCGTTCAAAGAGGACGTTTTGGCGGTTTCCGTATGCGAGGGTACGGCGGACGGCTATCAAAAGGAAGTGGATATCAACGGCGAAAAGGTCACGCTCACGCTCGTAAAACGGTAAAATTGGCGGCTCTTTCAAAATTTTGTCGAATATTTGAAATTTTTAGAAAAAAGTACTAAAAAAGAGTTGACAAGGAAAAAATAAAATGGTAATATAGACGAGCTGTCCTGAGGGAAGCGCCTAAAAAGGGCGGAGAACCTGGCGTCAAGTGAATAAAAAATAAAAAAAAGATAAAAAAAGTTAAAAAACTTTAGAAAAAACACTTGACAAGCGGTAGAGGTTTGTGGTATTATATACAAGCTGTCGCCGCGAGGGGACAGGCACCGAGCTGTGAGCTTGGTAAAAGAA
>JAFURP010000019.1 GCA_017471785.1 Clostridia bacterium
CTCGATCTTCTCGATAACCACGTCCTCTCCGACGCCGTTAAATTTACACTTGCGGTTGTGCTCGTTAAAGGACGCTTGATACATTCTACCGCAATTTTCATACCCGAAACGGTTGTATCTATGCCGCAAACCGCCCAACCTAGACGCGTCCGCGCCGATATCCGCCAATTCTTGCATAGCGCGTTCTATCAAAGCGTTCATATACCCCTTGCCTTGATAATCGGGGTGCGTCGCGATATTCCCTACCGTGGAAAACAACAGCTTCTCGCCTGCGACCGTGACGGGCAAGAGATATACCCCCAAGGCAGCGACCAGCCTTCCGTCCTCGAACACGCCGAAATGTCGCCCCATATGCTCGTCGTCGCGCACGCACATTTTGGGTAGATCCTTTTCGAAATCCATTTCCTTTTTGTTTTTGGCGGTGAACACCAAATTCAACAGCCCGATCAGCTCGTCGTAATTTTCCTTTTTCAAACGCACGATTTCCATTACTTTACCTCCATCGTCGCCAAATAATACCAATCGCCGACCCTTTCCGTTTGCATCGCCATTTGCACGACGGGCAGCTCGCCGCCGCCGATCGAGCAATACAGCTTATACGCCCCCTTTTGCATATTCTCGGGAAGCGCAACGGAAAGCTTCTCGATCGTGTCCCCGGGTAGCCATTTGGTAATATCGATATCCGTGGGATATACGGTAGCCCCGCTCTCTCCGACCAATTGCAAAGCGAAGGGCAAACGGTTGTAAATGGGCGCGACGCCGCGGTTTTCTATCCAGAGCAAAAGCTCTGCTTTTCCGCCGGCCGCCGCCTCGTCGGGATATTCGATACTGCGTACCGCAAACCGATACCCCATCTTTTTCAACCAACCGTCGATCTTGTCCTTCCATTCGAAAGGGATACTCGACGATTTTCCGTTTATACTGCTCACGTGCCATTTGAGCGTTTGCTCAATGATCTCGTCCACGTCCCAGCCCTGCTTCTTCCATTCGCCGAGGAACCAAAAGCTTTCAAAGGAAACGGGCGCCCGTTTCCATACGTCCTTCATCGGATAAATGCGCTTGGGGAAATACCTGTTCATATGATATCCGTTCCCCAACCCGTCCGCACGCCAACCGACGGGGCGCGTTTCGTTACCGTAATTCACCAATTCGGGCGCGCAAATTTGCCCTAACAAATGCGTTTTCTTAAACGCACGGGCGTACGCGTCCATAAGCGCGCGAAGCTCCGCTTGCGGATACTCCGCGTATTTGTGCCCCTCGCCCCACGCGCCCGTAAGGGAAATATCCATTGCGTAAAAGGCGGGGTCGCCGTCGTAACGCTCGCCTATCTTTTCCACCGCGCGCGCGAATTTTTGCAAAAACGCAGGGTGCGTAGGCGACTCCTTTACCCGCGCGCTCGTCGGGCGCTCGGGACAGGGAATTTGCGCGCGTAACCAATCGGGCACGTCCTCGTTTTCACGCGTGGTGTGCGGCATCAAACGGAGCATCACGCTTTGCTTTTTCGCTTTCGCCTTGGCAAAAATTTCGTCCGTTAAGGCGAAGTTGAACTCCCCCTCTTGCGGCTCGAAATCCTTCCAAACGATACGGATATACGCAATTTCCGTATCGGGATAAAAGCCCTGCTTGCGCCCCTCTTGCTCCACCCAATCGTACACGGGATAATGCTCCTTTATCCACCCGTCCGTCGTGGCGCAATCGGAAAACAGCGGCTCGTCGCGAAAATGATTAAAGCTTACGAAGCCCATATACGGATTTTGTAAAACCTCGTCCGAGGGCAAAAACGCATTCGATCTTATTTCCATAATCAATCCTTTTTTTTATTATAACACAAAAATTTCGATTTTTCAAGATAACGTCGTAAAAATATACCGCCGTTATACGTCGTTCTTCGTCAGGAATATCCGCGATACGTACAAATTAAACCCGTACGTTTTATCCTCGGGATCGTTACGCGTAGCGAAGTCCCCGTTGATATAAAAGAGAGGCAACGAATTGTATTCGTAATCGTACGAAACGCCCGTCGCCGTATACAAACGGTTTAAGGTCAAGCCCGCATAATACACGGGCATAATATCCTCGATAGGTATTTTATACGTTATCCATTTGTTCGCGCTCACGTATATCTGATTTTGCGTGTTCAGCGTTTTGTATATCCGACTCGCCGACTTGGGCTTTACGTCCCACTTGCCGTTGATACCTACCTCGATCGGGCTGGGGTTCTCCGTTTCGATATACATCGTTACGCAAATATAATCGTACTTCACGATCTGCGCCAGCTTCTTCTTCGGCACGACGGCAAAGTTGCCCCCGTCGTAATTCGAGAAGATATATTTCACCATATTTTTGTTGACACCGCCTTCGTCCAAACGGCGTACCTTTTCCGTCGTACCCCAATAAATATGGGTATTCGTCAAAAGCTCCTTTTCGTGAAAGCTCGCCGTTTCCGTAAGCACGGTAAGCTCCCGACCCAAGCCTTCGTCGATCTCCTCCACGCCCAAGCTCATATCCGAGATATACACCGTATAATCGGCGGCGTCCGTGCCGTCCGCAGCCGAAGATACCAGCTTGAAGAACACACCCTCGCTCTCGTCCGTTTCGCTCTCCGCGCCCGTCAACGAGTTATACAACGCCTCTTTCGTATCGTATACCGACTTATCGTTGGTGTTCCGCCAACAATCGAGCGGGACCTTGATCTCGTACCACGTACATCTATATAAGGTCATCAGCCCTATCCCCTTAAAGGAAACGGCGACCGTATTCGAGCTGTTACTGCCCGTCGAAGCGTTATCCATACACATTGCGAAGCTGATATAATCCGCCTCCTCAAACGCCTCTAAGGTGCAATCGGGCTTCATCGACAAATATACCGTCTTTTTACCCTCGCTTTGCACCTCGATATACGTCTTTTCCTCCAAGCCCGTAAGCGTGGTATCGTCGTCGTGCGAGCCCTTTGAGCCATCCCTTATATTCGTATCCACGTGCGAATCGTATCTAAGCTCCTCGCCCGTTAAGTACCGTATTCCCAAAGGCTCCGCGCCGCTTGCGGCGTTGACCTCGGCAATATTGCCGCCGTCCACGTACGCTTGGGAAAAGGTCGCGTACGGCTTTACCGTCGCCCCGTCCGAAAACGCGCCGTCCAAAACCCCCTCGCCGTCGTCCCACTCATAGGGTACTTTATCGACGATAGCGTCGTACGCGCCCTTATCGTCGTATACGGTAGGCTCCGTCGGCTGTTCCGTCGGCTCCTCGGGTGGCTCCGCTACCGGCTCGGTGGGCACGCAAGCCGTCAGCGCAAACGCAAACAAGCCCGCGAGTAAAAAACATATCGTTTTTTTGCATTTTTTCATAACTTTTTTCTCTTATTTTGGTATTACGCAGCGAGGAGCACGCTCCTCGCTGCATAGCATTGGTCTTGTTGGTTATAAATCCCGCTTACGCGTTCTTTTCGTAAGAAATCTTATCCACGTATACGGTATAGCCCGCGTCCGCCTCTGCGCCCAAGATAAACAACGGCATTATGTTATCGTTTCTCGAAGTTGCGGAAGCAAGCGTGTAATAAGGACGGTTGAAGTATTGGCCGCAATGCGTTTTATCGAATTGAATCTCGTACCACGTATCAAAATCCACCATTCTCGTATTCGAATCGTACGTACCGCCAAGCTCGACTTGCGTCGCCGTGCTGCCCTCCGGCTTCGCAACGTATATCCAAATGGAAAGATAATCCCATCTCGTATCGTCGCGCCAGCTATCGCTCGTGGTGGCGTCTTTCGTACTACTGTCGTCGTTCGCGTAGCGATAGAAATTGGCGTCTCTCGTCATACTACACAAATAATAATTCGCACCGTATTTATCCATATGTGCTTGCGACAATTGAATAACGCCGTATCTACCCTCGAATTCCGCGTGCCATTGCGCCGTTTCGTTTGGCACCGTCTTGGAAGCTTTCGCCGCTCCCTCGGCAATTCCGTAAGCCGCCGCTACGCTTGCCGCGGAATAGAAGCCCTCGATCTCGTTGCTTGCAAGCGCGTTAGCATCCGTCACTATATAGCTAACCGTGGTGGAAGCCTCTACGCCACCCACCGTAGCCGTTACGGTGATCAAATAGTTTGCGCTCAAGCCTGCCTCGAACGTACCCTCCTTTACGGGGAAGCTTACGTCGTTGAAGCCTATTGCCCGTACGGAATAAGCAACGTTATCCACCGTCGAAACGCCGTCCTTCGCCGCAACGTTGATCTTTACCGTCGATCCCGTTTGTCTTTCCGCCGTTACGGTCAACGTTTCTTTTTCAAAGGAAATGCTGTCAATGTAAACGGTGGGATTGTTTGCCGCGTCGTAAATATCCGCTTGCGCCCCCGTATAAGCTCCCACTCCCTCGATAATAAAGCACGCTCTCTTATTCGAACCTGCGGAGCTACTGAAACCGCTTGGCGTCGGGTTGTCGGAAAATTTAGCTTTCGTACGTTTTACTTCCGTCCACGTATCGTAAGGAACTATCGTATCCTCCGTCGTGTTGCTCCAAATGTCCGTCGCGATCACCGAATATACGTCGTCCGACGTATCGGGATCGGGAATATATATCCACATCGAGCAATAATCCCAGTTGTCGTCGGCAGGCTGATAGGAGCCGCTCGAAGCTTTTCTGATAAAGTAATTCCAACCGAAATAGCTCTCGGAGTTGGACTGGGTATTTCCGTAATACGAGCTCTTCAACGATATAACGCCGTATCTACCTGCAAATTCGTCGTGATATACCGCCGTTTCGTTTTGAACGTCTTTCGGGTCCGCGGCGTCGGGATAGTCCGTACCTGTCCCCGTCGTCATGCCTTTATAGTAATGGTACGCCGCCGCCGTCGTTGCGGGGGAAGCGAAATTCTCCACGACGTTCGTGCCGCCTACCTCGTAGGTGAACGTAAACGTTCTTTCGGCGAAATCGGTGGCGATACCCGTGTAATCGACCGCTTCCGAAACCTGGAAGCAGAAGCTGCCGCCCGTAAGCACGCCGTTTGCGTAAGCCGTTTTGAAGTTTGCGTACGTAGCGTCGTCATTGATAACGAAGGGGCTTTCCGCCGTACCTTTATTGCTCGATTCGGCTTCCATACCCAGCGAGCTATACGCCTTTCTTACGTAGGTCATGACCGCGCCCGTATCGTCCGTGCCACCGCTTGCCATATACGTTTCGGCTACCTGCGCCGCCGTTCTCGTATTGTCGTTATCCGCCGCCCAATAATAGGTGGGCGTTACGTTCTCGCCCTCTTTGGCTTGTACTCTCACGTAGCCCAAGCCCACGAAGCGTTGGGTGATATTCTTGTCCTGTACCTTAGCGAGCGCACCGTTGAAACGGTAGTTGGTCACGTCGCCCGACGGCGCTATCAACGTTTCGCCGACGATATTGGCAAAATAAGGCTTCGTCGTATCGTTGGGGTCGTTGGTGTACGCGGCTTGATCGCCGAACAGGTTTGCCGTAGTCAACGGATACTCCGCCACGTCCTCCGCTTTTGCGATAACGATACCGTAATGCACGTCGTTATCCGCCGTCAGCGTTTGGATATATTCGTACGTTGCGGGCGTGATCTCATACGTAAAACGAATACCGGGAGTGGTACCGTCTTTACGCACGCTTGCGCCCGAAACCATGGCAAGCTCGACCGCCGTCGCGCTTGCCGAAGCCGTGGACAGCATCACGGAAGCCAACGCAGCCACCAAAAACATAAGTACCGTAGCTACCAAAATTACAAAATTTCTCGTTCTCGTCTTCATGCTTTGCCTCCTTACCTAAACAGGTCCTCTACGTAATAATCGCCTGTACCCTCGTCGAAAGTTGCAAGCACGACCGACTCGGTAACGATATCCGCGTCCGTTGAGAATGTAATTCTCAGTTCCCATTGTTCATACTGCTTCATGTAATTCCCTCCGTCAATTTATTTTTATTTCTCCGACCTCCCCTTTTACGAAAAGGTCGGAAATAGTGCCTTGATTATTCTTGTGGATATTTCTCGTAAGAAATGCTGTCCACGTATACGGTGTAGTCCGTTTCCGTTCCATTGCCTACCACGAACAAGGGGACTAAATTGTCGTTTCTCGCGCCCGCGGAAGCAAGCGTATAGTACGGACGTTTCATCGCCGCGTCGTTGCTCGTAGTAGTGGTGCCGCCAAGGTGCGTTTTCGTGAACTGAAGCTCTACCCACTCGTTGCAGTTCACCGTCACCTTGCCGATATCGTAGTATGCGCTAACCTCCACCGTCGCGCCCGCTTCGCCCACGATATATACCCAAACGGAAAGATAATCCCATCTCGTATCGTCGCGCCAGCTGTCGCCCGTGGTGGCGTCTTTCGTACTACTGTCGTCGTTCGCGTAACGCCAATGGTCTGCTCCTCGCGACGCGCTCGTAAGATAATACTCCGCGCCGTAGTTGCCCTTTTTAGCGCTCTTGAGCGAAACTACGCCCGTTTTGCCCTCGAATTCCGCGTGCCATACCGCCGTTTCATTTGGCACGTTCTTATCCATTTTGCTCGCCGTGGTATTATAGCCGTAAGCGCCAACGACGGTATTGGACGTACTGAACGTTTCCACCTCGTTATCCTCCATCGGGATATAATAGAGGCTTTCGTCGAATTCGTAGGAGATCTTATCCACGTAGATCTCGCGGTTTTCCGCACAGGTCAAAAGATTTTTGATCGTGTGCGTAGTGCCCGAAAATACGTTGTAGGGCGCGCCCGACAACGCGCTGTTGCATTGTTGCTTGGTTATGATAAATTCAAACCATTCGTTACAATTCACGGTCTCGGTGACGACGTTATGAGCGCTGGATATCTCCACCGTTTCGCCTGCTTCGCCCGCTACGTACAGCCATACGGAAACGTGCGTCCATCTCGAATCGTCCGCCCAGCTTATGCTCGTATCCGTCTTTCCGTCGCCGTCTACGCCGTAACGGTAGAAGCTGGTCGCTCTATACGAGGATTTGAAATAGTACTCCGTCTTACCGTTATCGGGGCTTATATTCCCTTTCGTGGAAACGACGCCGTATCTGCCTTCGTATTCCTCGTGCCACACCGCCGTTTTATTGGGCATGGATTTATATAAGATCTTGCCCTTATAGCCCTGCGCCTCCAATTCGGGCGTGAGTATCACCATTACGCCGTCCTTTTGCGTTAAGATATTGCCCTGAGTGTCCACTTGATAGACCCAATCCTCCTCCGGCGCGTTAAGGTCGTAATTGTACGAAGCTACGACCGTTTCTGGTGTATCGAAGCCCTCGATCTCGCCCTCGGAAACGACGCCCTTTACCTCGTAATACCACGTTCTCGCACGGTATACCGCGTTGGCTTGCGCCGTCGCTTTATCCGTGCCGTCCCAAGCCTCTACCGTGATCTTATAACGCCCCGGGCGCGTAGGCGTGAAGTTCGCTACCTCGCCCTTGGATTCGTAGCCTACCTCGATATTTTCCGCAAGGCTTTCGTCGTACTTTTTCTCCGTAGCGTTATAGTTGATCTTTTGCACGACCACGTTCGTCGTATAATTGACGCCCTTGTCGCTAAAGCGCACGGGGAGCTCCACCTCTACGTTCGCTAAGCCGTACTCGGGCATAGCGCCGACGGTGATATAGGGCGCGGATTCGTCCACCGTGTTAAGCGCAAGCGTTCTCGTTTGCAACGCTTCGCCCGTGACGGGGTCGCGCACCGTCAAAACGAGGGTATAGCCCGTTTCATCGGCGATCGTGAACTCGTACGCCAAGTGGTCGACGGCGTTGCCTTTTGAATCGGTGATCACCGCGCTCGCGCCGTACATAACGCCGTTCTCGTCGTAGACCTTCATATAATCGCGAATGGAGAATTTATCCCCGATCTCGACGTTGATCGTCCCGTCCTCGAAATCGACGAAGGTGATATCCTTCGGCTCTTCTTCTTTCTTACAAGCGCCGAGGGTCACGCACGCGCCGCATAATACGGAAAGCGCCAAAATAAGCCATTTTTTCGATTTTCTCATTTCTCAGCCCCCCTTACGCTTTATATACTCTGATATTGTCGATATACACGACTCTATCTTCGCCCACGTGTTCGGAATAGAGAATACGGAACTGCCCTGCGTCCGTGATACGGTCGCCGTAGCCCGCCGTCAACGGATCCGCCGCGTATTTATCGTAGCTCTTCTTATATTCCTGATACGCTTCCGCCACGCCCTTGTTATACTTCGTGGGATCCGTGGGATCGAGAATACTGTTTCTCGTGTATTCCAAGCTCGCTACGTCGTACAAGCTCCAGCTCCAGGTTTGCCATTGGTCGGGCTTGATCATCAAGTTGGGCGCACCCTCCGTACGGGCATAGGTGTTGTTTTGGCTATCGTACAAATAGTGCGCGAATTTGTAGTCGTTCTCCACTTCCCCGACGCAATAGATATCGTACGCGATATAATAGTTTTTCAGCTCCGCCGCGGGAACGATCGGCTTTTGCTTTGCCGAATCGAATACGAACTCGTTATAGAACGCGCTCATAATTTTACTCGACAAGATCAGCTCCGTCCACGAGCCGCCCTTCGTTTGACCTGCGGGGATCTCGATTTTGAGCACGCTCGAGCCGGACGTTGCCAAGAAGCCGTCCATTCCCTCGTTTTCCGCGTTTACGATGGTGAGCGTGGGGATACACGCCGCGTTCTTGACGTAGGTGGAGAATACGTATTTTTGATATACGTGTTCAAAATCGCATATCTCGTATACGTCGCTCCCCTCCTCGTGCGTAAACTCCAAGATCTCCGATACGTCCTTCAACGTATTCGGCTCGTCCTTATAGTAGAGATTTACGTCGTCCACGTAATATACGGGCGCGTCGTTGACGTCTACCGTATTCGAGCTTTCGAACTCCAAATACAAGCCCTTGATTTGCATGATCTGGCTCAAGGAAATGCTTTGGTTGATACTCATTGCGTTGAAATCCACGTAGTAGGTTACCAAATTCCAAGAATTCGCTTTTAAGTAGAAGGTTTCCGCAGGGAACGTGGTGATCGCTTCCTCGCTCGTGATCGCCGAAACCAAGCCTACGTTTACGGGCATATCCCTGTCGTTAGCGTTGTATATCCAAAGATCGATATAATCCGCGTACGTGAAATCCTCGTAGTTGAAATTGTAATACTCCGAGAAAAACGGAATATACATTTGCGGCTTTCGATAGGCGTATATACCGCCCGTAGGTTGCAGCTTCGCCGAATAGCTACCGCTCTTGACGTACTTTTCGTCTTTATTCCTGCTCACCTTGCCGAAATTTTCCATAATTCTGATCAACGAGAAGTCGGGCTTCCATTGCTCGAAATTCGCAAGCTCTACCCGATATTCGTTGCTGACCTTGGAAACCGCTTGTACCTGCTCCGAAGAAGCGCCGTCCTCGGAGGCGCTCCCGTCCTTACAGGCGGAAAGCATACCCAACGTTAAGATGCCTGCCAATAATAAACTGATGCGTTTAATATATTTTTTCATATAGCACCTCACTCTCTGTAGATTACGACGTCTTTGATATACAGCACTTTTTCCGTCGTCGCATCCTCACCCTCGCCGACGCAGAAGTCGAAATATTCGAGATAATCGGTTGACCAATCGCCGCTCGGAAGCGTGACGGTCAAGCAATTCTCACCCACCGCCAAAGGCGTGGAGAGCAATCTACCCAATATCGTTGAACTGTGCTTTTTATATTCCACTATCAAGTCGATCTCCGTAGCCGAAGCGTTGTAGACGTGGATCATGATCTTCTTCGCGGTTTGGAATTCCGTTTGGAATAAGCTGCTGGAGAATTTGAAATATTGCAGCTTGTCGTTCACGGAAGCTTCGTTGGAAGCGCCTACCGTGAGCTTGATCGCATTGCCGCCGCGCGAAGCGTAGATACCCTCCGTAGCGCAATCTACCTGTTGCGCGCTGAACGAGATATCCGACGATTCCGTAAAGTCGCTCGCGCCGAACGCGCCCACCTCGAATACCTCCGCTTGACCACCGCAAAGCTGCGTGTATTCATACGTAGTACCGTCGCAGGTAAAGGTCAAATTCATACTGTTGGAAGCGTTGACGAGGGGGATATGCAATTTATAGATCGTACCCACGCCCGCGATCTGTTTATCCACGTCCGTCAAAGCCGCGCCGTCGTTAAACGCCGTCACGCCCTCGTTTACGTAGATCTTGAAATCTTGATTGCCGTAGGTGTCGTCGCTGTAATCCACGATACACATGTTCGCGTCCGACTCCGCGCAGCTTGCAAGCTGTAACAAAGACGCTCTTGCCGAAGCAAACGCCGCGCTGTCGTCGATGATCTTATCCTCCGTGTATAAGGAGCTGCCCAAGCTTTCAATGATCTTGGAAGCGTCGAAATCCTCCCCGATCTGCTCGCTGATGGAATCGTACATTTGCTTGACGTTATACATCAGCTCGTACTCCTCCAAGCCGTCGCGAATGGCTTCGAGCCGCATGGACGGGATCATCTCGTCCAGCTCGTACTGCGCCCCGGGGTACATCAAATACCCGTTGCCGTTGGAGCTGGGCCATCTCATATAATTAGCCGTAAAGTACTCGTCGATAGGTCTTCTCGCACCGTTGGCACCGTCTCTTTCGTAATAGCCGCTGTACGACCAATACAAAATACCCGTGATGTCGTAGTCCGCCATCATCCAGCCTGCCGTACGCGCGTAAAGCGAGGAAGCTTCTATCGTATAGCTGACCGTAGGTGCGTCGGTACCTGCCGTATACCACCATTTTTCGTCCTGCACGTAATAATTTTCACGAGCGTATTCGGAGCCGTAATAATCGGTGGTAGGACACCAATACTCGATCAAGCCCTCGAAGGACTCCAAATAGTCGGCGGTCACGACGAAGCGGATACCCAAAACGGTTTGCAGCATTTCCTCTTTCGTGAAGGTAGTTGCCTTGGAGAAATCCAACGTTACCTTCTCGCCGTTGATGGTCATAGAGGGTGCATCCTCCGCCATCAGCTTATCGGCAAGGTCTACGAGCGCCGCCCTGTATAACGTCATAACGGCGCGCACCTTATCGTGGCGATTATGCTGCCAAGGCTCGTCGATAATGGAGAAGCTCGGACGCATCTTGTGCAGGACGTTCATATCTTCGTCTATGCACTTTTTCATAAACGCCCAGATCTCGTGCTCAAAATATCGCACGTCGAAGGCTTGCACGCCCTCGAGCGTAGAATCGTAAGCGTATTCCTCGCCTTCTCCGTCCGTCTTAACGAACTGATATCTATACTCCGCCGCCCAAGATTGATCGTAGAACGTTTGCGGATAGTAGCCGTCCATATCGAACTTTTCCAAGAAGCTCTCTTTGGTAAACGTTTTCGTAGAGTTCTCAACCGTCGGATCCGATTCGAAATTATCCTCGTAATTGATGTTGGAGAAATCGAACGTCCACGCGGAGCATCTCGGATTGGAGATATATTTCCAAATCGCGTTTACGTATGCGTTCAACGAGGTGTCGCTCGCCGTATAGTCGTTAAGCGCCTGCGAGCCGGACAAACGGTATTCCAGCATCGCGTCGTTCCATTGCTCGATGCCCTCTTGCGTATAATTGAGATTTGCCGCCAAGCCCGTGGAGTAGGTTCCGAAATACGTTTTGGCGTGCGCGGTCTCGCTTACCGTAGCGTCCACGACGTTTAACGTAACGGGTACGGACGTCGTATGCGTTTTGAAATCGAGCGTGACCGTTCCCGTATACGTACCCGAGCTTACGTAATCGTAACGCTTCTCGTCCTCCGTTGCGGTCGCGTCCACGACGATCGGATCGCCGTTCTCGTCCAATTCGGGACGGGTGTTAAAGCGCAGATAAATGCCTTGGTTGTCCCCTGCGGCGATCTTGTTTTCCTCGTACGCAACCACCGCCTCGAGGGGAATGAGCGCGTCGGGATAATACCCGGGGATCGCGTCTACCGCGTCGTATATCGCGGCAAGGTATACGTACTCTTGCTTATACACCTTGATACGGTCGTTGTCAAATATCTCCCCCGTTTCCGTGTGCGTAAGATCGGACACGGTCACGTTATAATAGGAAATATCCGATTCGGGCGTAAGGATAAGCTGCGCGCCCTCGTATTCGCCCTGCGCCATCGTAAGATCGACCGCGGCGCCCATCTTGATATCGTCGTAATCGTGCCTGTCTTGAAGCACCTTTACCGTATTGTAGGTACTCCAAACCTCGACGTTCTTTTGCCCGTCCTCCGATTTACAAGCGGAAAGAGCCAATGAACCCGTCACCGTCGCCAACACGAGAAAAGATGTTATTTTTCGAACGATTTTTCTCATTGTTTTCTCCTTATTCTAAATTTTATAAAGCGTTCGCGCCTACGCATTACGACAAGCCAGCCGAGAACAACGCGAAGTCGAACACCTGCTGCGTCCAATGATTTTTGGTATCGTCGAAAATATCCTGAGGGGTCGTCGTATTGTTTTCAAGCGCAAAGATCGTATTGTAGTTGGTGGTTTGCACCTCTAAGGGAGCAAAGCTTGCCGAACGCACGAGCGGATATCTTCTATCCGAAGGCAAAACGTGAATGGGGAAAGACTTATTATAATAGTAGTCCAATCTCGATTTTTGCAAGGGCGAGATCGCGTCCTTTACGGTAGCGGGCAAGGTTTCGTAATTATAATCGTATTCGAAGGGCATATTTTGACCCATCGTCGCCGCCATATACGCTTCCTGCGCTTGCTTCGTCGCCATAAACTTGAGTATGTCGACGGCGATATCCTGATCGTCGGCAACCGCGGGGATAACTACCTCGTGCTCCATACCCGCCTGATCGTAAATACCTCTCGCCTCCTGTACTCTCTTGAACACCGTATCGGATACGCCGTCGCAGCTCGTCGCGCCGCTGTCGATCGCCTCGACCACCTTGCTCAACGTGGCGTCGTCGATGCCCAGCTTGTCGCCGAGCGCGCTGACGATAGGCATCTTCATAATTTTAACGGTATGCGTATCCCAGCCATTCGCTTCCAATTCGTCCTTCGTCGCTTTCATTTCGGTATCGTACCAATCGGCGCAAACGCAGAACGCGTAATGTCCCTTCAAAAGCTCCGCTTGGCGTACCATAAAGTCGTTGGCATCTTGATTTTCCAAATCGTAGTAACCGTTTTCGTAATAGGACGTTTCGGCAATGACCTCCAAGGACTTCAAGCGGCCCTCCAGCTCGAATATCTTGTTGCTGTACGAGGTGCCTCTCGCGTCGGTGTATTTACCCTGCCAGAAGTTGGTGTACGCTTCCAAGCCGTCGTATTGCGCCCACCACGTATCCAACATACGGGAATAATAGCCCGAAGCGTTGATGAACGAAAAACCGTCTGCGTTACCGCTGTCCGCGGGGTTTTGCTTGATCGCTTCGCAAAGCGCCAAAAATTCGTCCGTGGTGTTGGGGGTCTTGCCGTCGGTGTAGCCGTACTTCGCCAAAATTTCTTCGCTATACAGGATACCCATATAGCCCGTTACCCAAGGCACGCCGTAATATTGCGGCTCCGTTTCCGTCTTGGTCGTATACGCCAAGTATTGCAGGAAGGAATCGTGAATGGTATCCTTATACGTAACCCCCGCTTTATCGAGCACCTCGGTATTGTATACCCAATCGGTCAAATTCAAGAGCAAATTCTCGCCCTTGCTGTTCTTCTCGTATACCGAGATCATATCGTCCAAAACGAACATGATATCGTAATCGTTGGTCTTGGGCGATTTTACCTTGGTCAAAGCGTAGCCGGACATATTGTTTTCGTCGTAAGTAATTTGCAAGTTGGGGTATTTCGTCTTTACCCAATCCAACTGTGCAAAGGTGTTGACGATCGCCTTGGCGCCGTCCGTTCTATAACCGTGGTTGATGATGTATACTTGCAGGTGTTGATCGCCTGACGAAAGCGTACCGTCGCCCGTATCGCCGTTGTCGCCGCAGCCGACCGCCGCAACGCCCATCAAACCCGTTAAAGCAAGAGCCGAAATTCTTTTCCAAATCTTTTTCATCTTTTTTCTCCTATATATACTTTTATTTTTTTACTGTTTTTAACCCTTCAAACCGCCGACGGTCATATTGCCCATAATGACGTCCGAGAACACGGTAAACACCGTCAACACGGGTATCAACATGATAACAAGACCTGCGAAATAGATAGGGCGTTGGTCTCTCATAACGAGGTCGAGCACGTACAAGCCCGAAGCCAGCGTCGGATAGCTGGGCAGGAACAACAGCATCGTGTTATAATCGTTCCAATACCCGATAAAGCCGAGGATCGCAAGCGTGACCAACGACGGAGTCGCCTGCGGCAGCATTACCTTGAAGAACGCCGTCCAATGTCCGCCGCCGTCCAAGAACACCGCTTCGGCATAGCTCCAAGAAACGTTGCTGAAGAAGCCGTACATGACCAAGAAGTTAAAGCCGAAGCCGCCCAACGATATCAAGATCACGTAAAAAGGCGTGTTGTATATCCCGAGATCGGAAGCCATTTTATACAGCGAGCCCGTGGTACCTATCACGGGGATCGTCATCGAGAAGATGGCGATACCGTACAAAAGATTGCTCCCCGGGAATTTGTATTTGGCGAGGTTATACCCCGTGACCGCGCACATCAAAACGTTCAAAACGATACGCGTAGCGGTATACCAAATACTGTTGAACAGCATACCGAAAAGCCCTACCTCGCCATTCGCCGTCGATTGTCTCATTTCGGTAAACGCTTTCAAATAGTTGGAAAAATCCAAACCGCTTCTGAAATAGAACGTAGGGGGCATACCTCCCTCCTTCCACGTAGCGCCTATGTAATCCTTGGTGTATTGCAAAGACTTTATCAAAAGATAGACCAAGGGATAAGCGATCACGATCGCGTAGGCGAGAAAGAGTACGAATACGACGCCGAAAATGATCTTTTCGGGCACCGAACGCTTTTGAAAGCCGTCGGCTTTTTTGAGCTTGCGAAGAAATGCTCTATTCGTTTTTTCCATTTTTCATTCCTCCTTAATACTCGATCGCTTCCACTTTATTGAAGATGTGCCTTACGAGCAGCACCGTGGGAACGGCAATGATCGTAAGCAACAACCCGACCGCGGATACGTGATATACGCCTGCGCTACCGTCGGGGATAGCCGTCCGTCCCGTACCTGCAATGGCGTAGAACAGCCAATACGAAATGGTCATCGTACCGTGCTGACCGCCGCTCAACATCATGACGGGACCGCCGCCGTTGAACATACCCGTAAACGCGAGAACGATCTGCGTCGTAAGCGTGGGCCACACGAGGGGCACGATCAGGCTGACGATTTCACGGAAAGGTCCGCACCCGTCGATCTTCGCCGCCTCCAAAACCTCTAGCGGCACTCTCGCCATACCGCCCGAAAAGAGCAGTACGTTGGTGGTGAAGCTACAAAGCAGTACGAATACGATCACCGCGCCGAGCGCCGTAGACGGGTCGCCTAATAGTCCCGCCTTGGGCACGTGTCCGAAAAGCTGATCGATCACGCCGCCCGATTGCGTAACGTCTACGTACACGGACGTCATTACGATCGCCGGAAGAACGGCGGGCAAATAGAACGCAATACGGAATACTTTATAGCCTACGATCTTCTTATAAATGAAGTACGCGATCACTACGCTGAGCGGCAACGTGAACAGGATCTCTATGCCGAAAAACATCATCGTATTTTTGATCGCCATAAGCAGCGAGCCGTCGTACGCGCTGGACGTAGGATCTACGTTCAATTGGAAGAGCCAAAGCCATTGAAAGTTGATCTTGAAATTCCAAGAATCGTCAACGGGGCTCTTAAACGCCAGCATGATCGTTTGCCAATTCACGTACAACCAAGTGATCAGCCATTGGAGAACGGGAATGATCATACATAAGTAGTTAAAAGTCAACGCCTCTCGCTTAAAGGATTTTTTCGCGTTCTTGCCCTTTTTCGAGAAGAACGGGAGCTTCCTTGCCGCTCCGCTTTTTTCTTGTGTCGTTTGTTCCATAGCTACCTCATCTGAAAATATTTTTTTATTGAAAATATATCGTCACAGCTCTTGCTGATAAAACTATTTGTTTGCCGTATCACGGCAAACACCCCGCGGGGTGTTTTTACGTAACCTTTCGTCACCTTTTGTGAGCTTGTTTTTATTATACTGTATTTTTTTACATCAATCAATAGTTTTTATCACGAAAAAAATGGAAAAGTTTTACATATTACCATTTCGAGGCAATGAGTTTAATATTTTACCCCCCCCCGTCATATTTACTTTAGAGGGGGATTTGGGGGAAGGATCAGCTCTCGAAAACGAGGTTTTTTACGATGACGTTTTTGGCAAAACGTAAATTGATCGCGTCGGTCGGTTGATCCGCCGCGTGTTTGATCGTCACGTTTTCAAACAGGACGTTGCGGAGGCAATATTTTTCTCCGAAGCCCTCGAGGATAATGGGAGAGCAGGTATGCTTTTCGCCCGTATGTAAAACGTACACGCCCGTAACGGAAACGTCCTTGAAACAAAAGTTTTCGAAAATGGGAGGCGTTTTCGCGCCCTTGCCGTCGTCGTTGTATTCGACGGAGCGAATGGCGATGATGGAGCTGGCGACGTTGGCAACGTGCACGTTTTTTACGTAGCCGCCCCGTTTTTTCGTGCCTTTGATCTCCAAGCCGCACCGTGAATTTTCGATATCGCAGTCCCACACGTACACGCCGCTGACGCCGCCCGACATCTCGCTACCGACGGCAAGCCCGTGTCCGCGCGAACAACGGCAATCGAACACCTTGATATTTTTAGAGGGGCGATCGATCAGGTTACCCTCGGGGTTTTTGCCCGATTTGATCGCGACCATATCGTCGCGCGTGCGGAAATCGCAATCGAACAGCGTGCAATTGGTGGAGGAATCGGGGTCCCAGCCGTCGCCGTTTTCTATGTTGTCGGAATGAATGAAGCACCCTGCCGTCACGATACGGTCGGAATAGATCATATGGATATTCCAAGCGGGACCGTCCGCCGCCTCCAAGCCGTAGATCACGATATTTTGCGCGTTGCTCATATTGATCAAGCGACCGCGCATACGGTCGGGCGTCATACCGTTATACTCGTCCGTACCGTACGTTTCCAGCATTTCTTTTTTGCCGACGGCAATGATATTCTCCTTCAACGGCTTACCGCCGCCGATGATCGCGCCTTTACCGCGGAGCACTACGTTTTTGCAGGTATATCCGCCGCTCCTGTCCAGCGTTCCCATATTGATAAGCGAACGGTAGCACATCAATTCCGTGCCCTCGAAACGGCTCTTTATTTTGGGGAGATAATCCTCCACCTTGTCCGTGCCCTGTAAAACGGCGCCCTCGTCCAAATATATCTCCGTATCGCTATGTACGTCCAAGGCACCCGTCAAATAAACGCCCTTGGGGAAATACACGCATTCGTCGGGACGACAATCGTCGAACGCCCTTTGTATGCACTCGGTTTGTAACGTCGTACCGTCCCCCACCGCAAGGTAGGGCGGCTTCGTGATATCTATTCTTTTTTTCGCCTTGGGCAGTTCAAACGTTTTGCGGTCTATTTCCTTTATCAAATTTCCGTTCCCGTCCACCAAGGAAACCGCTACCTGCACCGTGCTTTCGGGCGATAAATTTTTTATCTCGAAATGGGTGCTGTTCGCGTACGCCCTTTCGTTTCCGTAGCAAACGCAATACCGATACCCTTTTTCACATTCCTGCGGTCTATCCCAATACAGAACGAGCCCGTCCTCAAATAAAAGTGCTTTCAACATTTCTTTTTCTTCTCCATCATTCCATATAATCTTTCAACCACACGTAACGCTCAGGCGTATGAAACTTCCTCCGCATCGTGGGATTAAGCGCAAACAAAAGCTTATCGTCCAATTTCGTTCCCCCAGCCGTATCGATACGGTAGGCGTTGAAATAGATCTCGCCCTCGCCCGTTAGTATTTTCTCCTTGGGGAACCGTACGGTAGCCACGTAGCCGTCCTCTTGCAAAACGACGTCCGTTTCCACGAAAGGCTTTTCCTCGAAAGCGATATCGAGCAAAACCTCGCCGTCCGCCTCGCCTTGATAGGTCATCTTGGCGATCATCAGTCCGTTATCGGCGCTTACTTCGATCTCGTAGTACACTCTCCGCGCGGGGTCGGTCCCGATCAAGATCTCGCAAGCGTCCCCTTTGGAGTGCAAACTGTTATATTCCTTGAACGGGCAATAAAATTTACAGTTCTCCGCGGTAAAGACGAAGGTCAGTATACCGTCCTTTTCGGTGATCCCCACCGTCGTTTTTCTTTCCGTTTCCGCCGCACCCGTGCAACAATCCTTTAATTCGTACGACATAAACGGCTCAACCCTCTTTTCTCATCTCTACGTAAGTGGTGTCGAATTTTTGCGTATACGGCTTATACACTTTAAGATCGCGGAACGCTATCTTGCTCGCGTATACGCCCAGCCCTACGCGCCCGTAGTCGACGATGGGATTATTGTCGGTAAGCTCTACGGCAAGCTCGCCGTCGATGAACAAAAACAGCCGTTCCCCGACGCGTCCCGCTTGGATATGATATTCTTTCCCCGGCTCGAAACGGTGCATACCCGTAAGCGCCTCCACGTTGGAATCGTACGGACTTTTTTCTATGCCCGTCTTGCCCAACCACCAGCCCTGCAAGCCGCCGATATAACCGTCGTTGGGCTTGTTCTTTTCGTAATTCCAGCCGTCCGAGCAAAAGGTGAAATTCAAATCGTTATCGTACGGCGCGATCGTTTTACCGTAAAAATCGATCATCACGTCGCCGAGGAAGGAACGGTTGGAGTAGATCAAGCCGCCGCCGTCCTCCTCCATATAGCCGATAAGATAACCGTCCCGTACCGTCCATTCGCCGCCTGCGATTTCGAAATCTTTTTCCAAGAGCTCTTGCGTAAATTTTGCGTGATATAAAAGCTCGCTTTTTTCTTCGATGATGTCGATCCTTTTGATCCTCAACATAATAATTTTTTCTCCTATGCCTGATTTATTTGCGTTTTTATATTGACTTTTGTTTTTCTTTTTGCTAAAATCTAAATAAACTTTACTATTCGGACGGTTAAAACCTATGAGCTTTTTCGATATCTCGCATTCCAAATCCAAAGAAAACAGTATGGCGTACTTACATTCCCACGGTTATTACGAATTATACTTTCAACTGACGGGAACGCGTACCTATTTTTGCGATAACAAATATTACTCTTTTAACGAAAACATACTGATCGTGACCAAGCCCGATACGTTACATAAATTCGAACACGGACCCTTCGAGCGCATTTTGATAGGCGTTTCGTCCGATATGCTCTCCCCTACGCAAATCGAATTCTTGGATCAGCTGGACAAGAAAGCCGTCGTCAAGCTCTCTCCCAACAAAATGGACGAGATCAAAAAAACGCTGGAGGATCTGTTCGCCGTCAACGATTCCGTCGCGCAAAACAAGCACATTTTGATATCGCTTAAATTCGGTTTATTGTTGTATTTGATCTACGAGGCGGAAACGGGTATCGTCGAAGCGGATATGTCCTTGAAAAACGATTCCCTCAATCATATGATCTCCCCCACGATCCTCAAAATAATGGATTATATCAATACCAATTACAATAAATCCTTTACCTTGGACGATATCTCCAAGGAATTCAGCCTTTCCAAAACTTGGATATGCAAATGCTTTTTCCAATCCAACAAGCTGACCGTTTCGCAATATAAATGGACGCTGCAATTAAACGAGGCGAAGCGTTTGCTTATCGATTCCAAACACTCCGTGGAAAAGATCGCGGCAATGGTCGGCTTTTCTTCCGCCAACTACTTTTGCAAATCCTTCAAAAAGAACGTCGGGATATCTCCCCTCCAATATCGCTACCAATATAACGTGAAATCTTAAAATATATATTTTTAACAAGTATAATCTATCACGCGCGCAATGTCAATGGGTTACTAAAAAACCGATTTATGAAATAACTATTTTTGGTAATACTGTTTGTTTTTTTGCTATTTTTTATAAATCAAAGACGCGACGAAACGCAAGGAAAAACGACCCTCGAAAGGAGGGTCGTTTTGGTGTTATTGCGTCGTATTTTTTAGGCATTGTCACAACAAACGGTTGATTAGTGCTTTGCACGGTTTGGCGAGGGGGTGGGACAAAGCCTTTTTCTTAAACGTATATTTTCGGAACGATCAAATGCGCGTTCGCTTCGAAAACGTGTAAAGAGATACCCCAAACGGCGTTATAGTAAAGCTTTCCGTCCCGTTCGTTATCGTCTATCGTACGCGTTTCTCCCGTCAATCCGTGTCCGTATAAATACGCTTGCGCTTGCACGGTCGGATCCATACGGTTCAATTCGTGGCACAGGGAAACCTTCGTGCCGTAGAGGTCGAGAACGGTATTCCGTTGCACGATCTCCGCTTTAGGCGCGAGTACGGACAATTCCTCCTCCAAATCGTTGTTCCCGGGGACGATGATCACCCGTGCGCCCGAGTTTTCCATCACGTTAAGAATTTGAGGAACGGTCGCTCGCCAATAGGGGCGCGTGCTTTCCACCCGTCCCGCCTTCAGCTCGTCCGCCAGATCCCCCGTATGGACGATCACGTCGGGGCGTATCTCGTCTATCAGGCGCTTGAAATAGTGATAGCTCGCCGATTCCGTATCGCCTATATGCAATACCTTTTTCCCTTTATTCGCGTCGAGAAACGCGTGTATCCGTTCGATATCCTTTTCGAATACCTTTTTGTTGTCGGCGTATATCAAGTAATTCCCCGTACGCATATCCTCGGGCAAATGCGCCGAATCGTTCGAATACGTTTCGCCGTCCGTCGAGTAGAGCAGGGACAGCAAACAGTTCCAATGAAACCCGCGTATATCCTGCTCGCAGGCAAATAGATGCCGCAGCGCGATCGCCGTCGCCGCGTGCCCCACGAGCAATACGTCGATATCCTTGGGAAGCGCGGTCAAAACGGGCTGTAAGCCCTCCTTCGTCCTGTCTATAACGTCGGAAAGCTCCTCCGTTTTGTTCTCCCACCAAGGGTAAGGAAGACGGGTATTCTCCTGCGCGTGCGGATACTTCGCCGCGATCTCGCTTGCGTTCGGTAAGCCGACGTTCTTTTTATCTCCCTCGCAAAACGCGGATATCTCGCGTAAGCACGCAAGCGGCGTAAAACTCGTCCCAAGCTCCTCGGCTATAAGCTCCGCCGTATGCAACGTTCTTTCGTACGGCGAAGAAAAGATCACGCCGTTGAAACCAAGTTCCTTTAACCGCTTTCCTACCAACCGAGCCTGCTCTTGTCCAAGCTCGCTCAAAGGCGGATCGGACGCAGGGCGCGACGGGTCGCCGTTATAATATTCTTTTGCCGCCGCTTGACCGTGGCGCGTCGCAAAAATCCTCATAGTTTTCAGCTCCTTTTATTGTCAACCGCTTCGGGCGGTATATCCTTCTCGTTCGCTACCAAATAGATCGGGTTGGAAAACGCGATCAAAATACCGTCGGCGTCGTATACCTCCAATCTTGCGAAATTATATTTCTTGTCGCAATACAAGGTACATTCGCCCGAAAATTTACCGTCTTTTACGTCGATACGCTGCGAGCGTTCGCCGTTGATAACGCATACGGCGTACCCGTCGCTCTTTATACCCGACGAGGAGAAACGGATATCCGCTTTCTCACCCACGAGCACGCTACCCATCGGTTTATCGCCCGTTCCAAAGGAAAGCTCCCGTATCTTTACGGGATTACCCGCCCAAACGGAGCCGCGACGGAACGCGTTCACGAAGCTTTCTTCCGTCGGCGCTTCGTTCTTGAGCAACCCTGCGAACGTACAAAAATTATTCCCTTCCGTCCAACCGTCCGCCACGGCGTCGTGGTTGTCGCTATCCCCGTCGCCCGTGATGAACACGCCGTTTTCCGACAGCTTATCCCAAAGCCGTAAATACGCCTCCGCGCTTCCAAATCCGTCCCTACCGTAAGGGAAACCCACTTCTATCAGCGTAGCGCCGTACACGCGCTCTTTTATCAGCGTTTCCGCAAAATCCGCCACGATCTCCTCGTCCGTTTTTTCGGGGAACTGCGCCGCGGATTTCCAAAGCGGATGGTTCCAAGAAAAGATACCGCCGTGCTTTTTTACGTGCGCGACCGCTTGTTCGTTGCTTACTTTATAATCGAACGCGGCGTAATCGATCACGGGGACCTTGGTCGAATAACAGTTTTTATGGTTGCCCGCGCCCGAGATCTCAAACCCGACGAAGGGCGTTACGCCCCATTTTTTTCCGAGCTTTTCGGCAAGCTTGATCTGCTCTTGGCGCACCGCTTCGAATTCAAGCTCCCGATGAAACGCAAAGGTGCGAAAGACCATTTTCGCGCCCTTTTCCACGACCAAACGGATATTGCACAGCGCGTTATCCAAGCCGCCGATCTTTTCGCTTGCGTCTTGATACAACGGAAAACGGTATACTCCGTTCGTTTTTTCGGGGAAGGGCAAATATTGCACGTTCACACCGCCGCGCGGCAACGGCCCCGTTACGTAGCACAGCTTTGCCTGCGTATACGTAGGCGGCTGCGCGGAGAGGATAAACTCAACGATAACGCGCCCGTTTTCGTCAAACGGGGCTACCATGTCCGCGTTCATTTCCACCGTCAAGCGAGAAAACAACGGGTCGGAATGGAGTTTGCCCTGCGAATAAAAGAAAAGGCTTTCCCTTTGATCGCTCGCCGCCGAAAGGCGTAACGAAATACCCTCTTCCGTTTCCTCGAAGGTATAACGACCGCTGTTACCCTCGTCCTCCTTAAAGCCTATTTGCGCGCCGTTTTCCAGCGTTACGAACAATTCCTTTTTCGGAAAATAAAATACGGGGACGGCTTTTTTCTTCTTACCCATACGCGTATCGTGTTCGGTCGTCCATAAATGCCGTATGCCCAGCCCTGCGGCGTAGGACATATGCGATCCGATCGACGCCGATTGCTCGTGCGAACAATGCATATGCATATGTATCGGATAAAATTTCATAACGCTTCCTCCGTGTAAAACATATTATTTCCTTTAGTATAATCCATCACAAGAAAAAAGTCAATCGTTCCCGAAAATAAAATTGAAGAAATTACCATTTTTTCGCATACTGTTTTTGAAAATATCATAAATGCAACTATTTTTTGCTCGCTCGCGCGAACTCATAATAATACGTTTGTTTTCGACGCACACGCCCCTTTATCACACGAAAAAACGCCCTTTCGGGCGTTCGTTGCGTTGGTGGAGGTGGTGAGAGTCGAACTCACGTCTTACTCGGCTGCCAAAAGACCTTCTACATACTTAGTTTATCTATTATTTCTTAATAACGCGTAGCGGGTAAACACGCAAAGCGTTACGCAGAAAGCTGAATGATCTTTTCAAAACGCTTTCCGATCTCAAAAAGATTTTTCCGTCCGTTTGACGCCGCGACCCCGACCGACGGATAAATCGGGCGCGACGATTCGTTAAAAAACGAAGTTACGCTGCAAGAGCGTAGTTTGCATTTCTATCTGCATTTATATTTAGCGGAATGTTTTTACGCAGGCACTCCGTCTGCGGTATGCTTATCCTTTCGCTCACCGGCAATCGAATCCGGTGCACCCCCAAATATTATTCGGCTATATTAGTATACACACTTTTACTTAAAATGTAAACTCTTTTTGCCGAATATTTTCCGTTTATTTTTTCCAAGTATTCGGCGCAAACAGTAACAGCATAGGGAATACTTCCAATCTCCCTGCCAACATATCGAAGATATACACCAGCTTGGAAAGCGCCGTAAAGCCTGCAAAATTGCCGTTCGGACCTACCGCGCCCAACCCAGGACCGACGTTGTTGATCGTCGTAGCAACCGAGGTGAAGTTGGTCACTAGGTCCTGACAATCCAAGGCGATCAAGAGCATAGACGCGATATAGATCATAAAATACGCGACCAAATAGGTATTCGCGCCGCGCACGACCTCGTGTCCTACGACCCGTTTATCCATCGTGATCTTTTTGACCTGTTTCGGATGCAGCATACGTTTCATATCGTTGGTCACACCCTTGCCCCAAATAAGCATACGCGATACCTTCATACCGCCGCCCGTACTGCCGGCACACGCGCCTACGAACATTAAAATCACCAAAACGGTCTTGGAAAACACGGGCCAAATATCGAAATTCGCCGTTGCAAAGCCTGTCGTAGACATCACCGAAGCGACCGAGAACGCCGAATGTTTGATCGCTTCGCCCGTCGTATATTCGTACGCCGCGCTGTCCGTCAGGCACAAATTGAGCGTAATGAGCGAGATCGCCGCGATAACGATGATGAAAAACGCGCGCACCTCCTCCGTCAGCGATTCCTTAAACCTGCCGCGAAGCACTAAATAATAGGACGCGAAATTGACGGAAAAGAGGATCATAAACACCGTAACCACGATCTGCGAATAGGTGGAATAGCTTGCAAAGCTGTCCCCTTTGATCGCGAAACCGCCCGTACCTGCCGTGGCAAACGCCGTCGTCAGCGCGTCGAATACGGGCATATCGAACACGAGCATCACGAACATAAGTACCGTCATCACCGCGTAGATCAAATACAAGATACCCGCCGTTTGGCGTATCTTGGGCACGAGCTTGCTTACCTCGGGACCGGGACTTTCCGCGCGCATGATATTGATGTTTTGTCCGCCGCTAAGAGGCAAAAACGCCAAGATGAAAACGAGTACGCCCATACCGCCTACCCAATGGGTGAAGCTACGCCACATCAACAGGCATTTGGGCATACCTTCGATCTCGTTACCGTAGAGTATGCTTGCACCCGTCGTGGTGAAGCCCGAAACCGTTTCAAAGAGCGCGTCCACGTACGAGGGCACGACCCCCGAAAACCAAAACGGCAACGCGCCGAACAAACTCATTACGATCCAGCTCAACGCAACGATCACGAAGCCCTCTTTTGCGTAAACGGCGTTATTTTTGGTCTTTCCGCGCGTGAGCAAAAAGCCCGCCGAAAGGCAAATGAGCGCGGAGAGCAAGAAATCGATCCCCTCCAGCTCGCCGTAGACCAGCGCCGTGAGCATGGGCACGAGGAAAAAGATCGCTTCAAATATGAGTAGCCAACCAAGCGTACGCTTGATAACTTGAAAATTCATTCCGCTTTTCTCCTCACCTTAAAACGTCCGTTACGTCGTGCAAGCCCCTTTGCTTGGACACGATCACCACCGCGTCCCCCGCCTCTATGATATCGTGACCGCGCGGCACGATCACTTTATCGCCGCGCGTGATCGAAGCGATCAGCACGTCTTTTTTGAACTTCAATTCAGCGAGCGGCTTGCCTGCTATCGGGGATTTTTCCTTGACGGTAAATTCCGCTGCCTCCACCTTATCCTGAATGATATTATACAGCGTTTCCACGTTACTGCCCATCGTGTTTTTCATACCGCGCACGTAGCTGACGATCGTATCCGCGGTGATGTTTTTCGGGCAAATAACGGTGTCGAGATCGAGTTGATTTAACACGTGATCGTAATCGATACGGTTGATCTTGGTGATCATTTTATTGCAGCCCGCGCTCTTTGCGAATACGGAAAGGAGGATATTCTCCTCGTCCAAATCGGCAAGCGCGACGAACGCGCCCGCTTTGTCTATCCCCTCCTCCAAAAGCAATTCCCTGTCGATCGCGTCCCCGTGGATCACGTTCGATTTCAGCCATTGCGAGCTCAATTCCTCGCAGGTGGCGAGATCCTTTTCAACGATCTTCAAGGAGATGCCCGAACGCTCTAAAATACCGCAAAGATAGTGGGTGATACCGCCGCCGCCCACGACGAACGCGTTTTTGACGGCGCTGCCTTTATAATTGATCTTTTTGAAGAACTCGTTCGCGTTTTTGGGCGTAGCGATAATGGATACGATATCCTTTTCCGCAAAGGTGGAATCGCCGTTCGCGATATACGCCTCCTCCTCGCGTTCGATCGTGCAAACGAGGATATCCGAGCGGTATTTCATCGCGACGTCCTTTACGGACATACCGACGATATGGCAATCCTTGGACAGCTTGAATTTGATAAGCTCCACTTTGCCCTTGGCAAACGGCTCGATCTTGACGGCGGTAGGGAACCGCAAAACGCGCGCGATCTCTTCCGCCGCCGCGTATTCGGGATTGATGACCATAGCCAACCCGAGCTGCTCCTTCAAATACGCCGAATCCTCGCTGTATTCGGGGTTTTTCACGCGTGCGATCGTCTTACAATAGCCCTCTTTTTTCGCAACGGTGCAACAAAGCAAATTGAGTTCGTCCGAATCGGTCACGGCAATCAGTAGATCCGCCGTATCTATTCCCGCTTCCCTTTGCGTGGTGAAAGTGGCGCCGTTGCCCACCACGCCCATCACGTCGCAACGACCCGTGATCGTACGCACCTTTTCCGCCGAAGTATCGATCACGGTAACGTCGTTACCGTCGCTATTCAATTTTTCCGCGAGCGTCCTTCCGACGCTTCCGCAGCCTACGATAATAATTTTCATACGCACCCTTTATTTTTTCTTTGCTAGCTTTTTGATAGAAGTCCTGTGCTCCTCGCCCGAAAACAGGCGCGAAAGATTTTTGTAATGTGCCAACCAAGTGAATACGTTTATGGTAAAAATAATCAAATACAGGCATACCGTGTACGCGTTCAAGCCGAAAACGGCGTACCGTAATAAAAATACGACCATTTGAATAATGCTAAATCCCGTAACGCCCAAAAGGGAACCCAGCGAGCCCCATTCGGTACAAAAGATGAACGCGACCACGCTCAACAAAAAGGCGAAGCCTACGAGTATCCACCACGCGCTTTCGCAAGATAATCCCGCCCAAAACAAGCCGAGCGTGGAAGCGATACCCTTACCCCCCTTAAAGCGCATAGTTATCGGGAAAATATGCCCGATCACGACGAATAGACCGCAAAAATAACGGCTCACGTCGGAAACGACGATCATCGTGCCCGCGAATACGTAATTTCTATAAATAAAGTAGGAGATAATACAAGGCACGCCCCCTTTTAAGGCGTCGCAAAAAAAGGTGAGCAAGCCGATCTTCAAGCCGAACTCGCGGCTCATATTCATCGTCCCCGGGTTTCCGCTACCGATTTTCGTGATGTCTCTCTTTTTTCTACGGGAAATGAGCAACGCAAAATTGAAACAGCCGATCAAATAGCAAACGACTGCAAGCAACGGTATTTGCCACCAATTTTGTGAAAGGAAAAATTCCGTTTTCATTTTTAACTCCTTATATTTATTCCCGTTTTTCGTACGACGCAAAAAAGACGAGCCTCCGCGGTAAACGGTACGATCGAAAGTACGCGTGTGAGAAAAGCGCAAGCGCAAAGAAGAAATACGTAGTATATTCTTCGTTTTTACTCTTCTTTCTTTTCTCTAACGGTTATACGAATGGGCGTCCCCGAAAAATCATACGCGCGACGAATGGTATTTTCCAAATAGCGCGCATACGAGAAATGCAACAGCCGCTCGTCGTTGACGAAAAGAGCGAAGGTGGGCGGACATACGGACACCTGCGAGGAGAAGAACACTCTCATTCTTCTGCCCAAATAGGAGGGCGGTTCTTGCAGGCGAACGGCGTCGCCTATCAAATCGTTCAGCGCCCCCGTCGGCACGCGGAAGGACGCGTGCGCGTACGCTTCCTCCGCCGCGGAAAGCAGCTTTTCTACGCGCTGTCCCGTTTTTGCGGAAATATAAACGGACTTGTAATAGTCCATAAATTTCAAATCCTCCTTGAGCCTTTCCTCAAAGCGGTTGACGGTATGCGTATCCTTTTCCACCAAATCCCACTTATTCATAACGATCACGGAGGGCTTCCCCTGCTCGTGTACGTAGCCGATAATTTTTACGTCCTGTTCGGTGAGTCCCTCCGCGCTATCCACGACGAGCAAGCACACGTCGCTTCGTCTGACCGCGTCGAACGCGCGCATATTGCTGTAATATTCCACGTCGTCGTCCACGTTCTTTTTTTTGCGGATCCCCGCCGTATCGATGAGCGTGTACGCCTTTTCGCCGCGATAGAACAGAGTGTCGATGGCGTCGCGCGTCGTGCCCGCCATGGGCGTTACGATACTGCGCTCGCTGCCCAAAATACGATTGACGAGGCTGGATTTTCCTGCGTTGGGCTTACCCACGACGGCGATCTTGAGAGAGGGTACGGGCTCGATAGTGGTATCGGGAAAGAGCGCCACCGCCTCGTCCAATACGTCGCCGATGCCCTGCGAATGTTCCGCGGAGATCGCGTACGGCTCGCCCAAGCCGAGCGAATAAAATTCAAACACCTTTTCGGGTGCGTAATCGTCAATTTTATTTACGACGAGAATGACCGGCTTTTTACTGCGGCGTAAAATATCCGCCACGTCGTAATCGGACGGGTGCAAGCCGTCCCTGCCGTCGGTAAAAAACAAAATGACGTCCGCCGTTTCGATAGCGACGTCCGCTTGCTTGGCGATCTCGCGCCACATCACGTCCTCCGATTTCAACTCCAAGCCGCCCGTATCCACCATCGTAAAGTGTTTACCGCGCCAAGTCGCGTCCGTATACAGTCTATCGCGCGTAACGCCGGGGCGGTCTTCCGTAATGGAAATTTTCCGTCCCGCTACTTTATTAAAAAAGGTACTTTTACCCACGTTGGGTCTGCCGACCAACGCGATCAAAGGGTTTGCCATTTCTCTTACTCCTTAAATTGCAACGGGGATCTTCTTATCCAGCTTTTCATACTCGTAATCGACGAGCTCGAAGCTATCCACCGTAAAATCGTAGAAATTCGTAACGCTCGGATCCACGATCAGCTTGGGCGCTTTGTGCTGCGGTTTTTCCAAAATCTCTTTTACGATGGGAATATGTCTATCGTATATATGCGCGTCCGCGATCACGTGCACCAGCTCCCCTGCTTTCAAGCCCGAAACCTGCGCGAGCATGATCAAAAGCACCGCGTATTGCACGACGTTCCAGTTGTTCGCCGTAAGCATATCGTTGGAGCGCTGATTGAGGATACCGTTCAACGTATCGCCCGAAACGTTGAAGGTCATAGAGTACGCGCAAGGATACAAATTCATCTCGTGCAGGTCTTGGAAATTGTAGATATTCGTCATAATACGACGGCTTGCGGGGTTGTTCTTCAAATCGAACAACACCCTATCCACCTGGTCGAACTCACCCTCTTTATATTTATGCTTCACACCCAGCTGATAGCCGTATGCTTTGCCGATACTGCCCGTTTCGTCCGCCCAGCTGTCCCAAATATGCGAGTTCAAATCGTGGATATTATTGCTCTTCTTTTGCCATATCCACAAAAGCTCGTCCACGCAGGAACGGAACGCCGTGCGGCGAATGGTGAGTATGGGAAACTCCTCCTGCAAATTATAGCGGTTGACCACGCCGAATTTCTTTACCGTATGCGCCGGCACGCCGTCCTCCCACCTGGGGCGTACGGCAAGCTCGGTATCCCAAAAGCCCCGTTCCATGATCTCTTTCATATTTTGCACGAAAATCTCGTCCGCTCTACTCATAATCGCACCGC
>JAFURP010000020.1 GCA_017471785.1 Clostridia bacterium
ATGCCTGCCTTGGATACGATATACTCTCCCATGATCGACCCGATCCAAGCCATGCCTACGTTGATCTTCAGCATAGAGATAAAGGTGGGGAGCGAGGAGGGGATAACGAGCTTGGTAAGTATTTGCCATTTGCTCGCGCCCATGGAACGGAGTAAAAGCAGCTTATTTTCGTCCGTCGCCATAAAGCCGCCGAGCATATTCAGTATCGCCACGATCAAGCCGATAAGTACGGTCATAAACACGATCGCTTCGCTACCCGTGCCGCACCAAATGATGATAAGCGGACCGAGCGCGATCTTCGGAAGCGCGTTCAATACGACGAAGTACGGCTCGGAAATGCGCCGAAACGCTTCGCTCCACCAAAGCAGTAGGGCGGTGGCGTAGCCGACGACGACGGCGATGAAAAAGCCTGCGAGCGTTTCCCAAAGGGTGGTGCCAACGTGATAGAACAGGGTGCCGTTTTCATATAGCTCGCCGATCGTTTTTATAATGCGCGAGGGGGAGCTGGTGATGAACGGGTTTATCCATTCGAACTGCGCGGACAGTTCCCAAAAGAGCAATAACACGAACAGCACGGAAAAGCGCATTACGTTGATAAACACGCTCTTTTTGCGAACGCCTTTGAGATAGAGTAAATGTTCCTTTGAGTAATTCGTTTCTTTTTTCATACGTTCAACTCCTTCCAAAGCAATTCAAACCACTTGGAAAACTCCTTATTCTCGCGCCGTTTGAGCGGCTCGGAGTCGGGAAAGCTGATCTCGTGGCTTGCAACGACGCGGGCGGGGCGACGGGAGAGGACGAATATCCGATCCGCCACCGAGATCGCCTCGCTGATGTCGTGCGTGATGAGGAGCGCCGTCTTTTTTTCGCTGCGAATGATCTTATACACGTCGTCGCAAACGGAAAGACGGGTTTGATAATCGAGCGCGGAGAAGGGCTCGTCGAGAAGCAATACGTCGGGGTCGACGGCAAGCGTCCTGATGAGCGCCGCGCGCTGTCGCATACCGCCCGAAAGGGAGGACGGATAATTTTTAAGAAACTGTTTCAAGCCGTATTTTTCGGCGAGCGCAAGGGCGCGTTCACGGTGCTCGGGCGTATTCGTGCGCTTGATCTCCAAGGGCAAAAAGATATTCTTTTCGATCGTGCGCCAAGGGAACAATTCGTCCTTTTGCAGCATATATCCGAACGAGCAGCCGTTCGTTTTCACCTCGCCCGCCGTCGGCGGTAGCAGTCCTGCCGCCAAGGACAAAAGGGTGGTCTTGCCGCAACCCGACGGGCCGATAATGGCGACGAATTCTCCCTCGTTTACCGAAAAATCGAGATCTTCCACCGCCACCGTTTCCCCTTGCTTGCTGTGATAGTGCATCGAAACGTTTTCAAAGCGTAAAACTTCTTTCATTTGCGTATTCCTCTATCGGTATTTCTTACTTGTAAATTTCTCCGTACACTTTTTTCGCGTAGGAATTGTTTACGAGCTCGTTCAGCTCGGCGCGGCGCGTAAGCTCGCCTGCGTTTTCGATAATATCCTGTAATCGGTCGAAGCTGTCCTCCGTCATCGTAAGCTCCGTTCTCCAAGCGTCGATCTCTCTATACCGCTTGACGGACGCGGCGAGCGAAGCCTCGCTCGTGCCCTCGAAATAGGCGGTGAGATAGGGCGCCACCGTTTGTTCGTCCGTTTCGTTGATATATTTGACGGCTTTGGTAACGGCGCGCAAGAAGCCCTCGGCGGTATCTTCGTTATCCTCTATCCACGAGTTCTTTGCGATAAAGCAGGTGTAGGGGACTTCGCCCGAAGCCTCGCCTACCGAAGCTACCACGTAGCCCTTGCCCGCCGCTTCGTATTCGTACGCGGTAGGGTCGAACATCGTGCAATAATCGGCGGTGCCCGCTTCGAACGCGCTCACCATCAGGTTGAACGCCACGTCGTAGTTCAAGGTCAAGTCCGTACCGTCCTTGAGGTCGTTTTGATTAAGTACGTATTCAAAGGTCATAGCCGGCACGCCGCCCTTACGCCCCGCAAGGATCTCCTTGCCGCGCAGATCCGTCCATTGGAAATTGGGTTGGGGGGTCCTCGATACGAGGAAAGAGCCGTCCCGTTTGGTCAGCTGTCCGATAACGGTAGGCACGTCGGAAGAGCCGCCGATAAGTACGTATAAAGCTGCTTCGGGACCGCAAAAGCCGATATCGGCGTCGCCCGAAAGTACGGCGGACATTACGTTATCCGCACCGCCGCCGTTGGTCAGCTCGATCTTGATGTTCTCCTCCGCAAAGTACCCGAGGGAATCGGCGAGATAGAGAGGCGCGTAGAAAACGGAGTGGGTAACTTCGTTGATTTGCAGGGTTTTGATATCGCCGTCGTCCTTACAAGCGGATAAGGGCAGGACGGTCATAGCCGCGGCAAGCGCCGCACACAGTATTTTGGTCGGTTTTTTCATAAGGCTTTTATCTCCGATTTGAAAAAAATTTTAGAATAATATATTATATGAACGCGCATTTATAATTGACAATCGTTTCGGAAAGTACTATAATAAAGAAACTATACGATAAAATGGGATATTACCGAAAAAACACCGAGGGGTGCCGTTATGGAAATGCAAAAGACGTACAATCCGAAAGAATTCGAGGACAGAATTTACGCCGAGTGGGAAAGCTCCGGCTATTTTCGCGCGGAGCGCGATCCGAATAAAGTGCCGTTTACGATCATGATGCCGCCGCCCAACATTACGGGGCAACTGCATATGGGACACGCTATGGACGCAACGCTGCAGGACACGCTTATCCGTTTTAAGCGTATGCAGGGGTACGCCGCCCTTTGGCTCCCCGGCTGCGACCACGCCTCGATCGCGACGGAGGTCAAGATCGTCGAGAAGATGAAAGAGGACGGGCTCACCAAAGCCGATCTCGGTAGAGACGGCTTTTTGAAGCGCGCTTGGGCGTGGAAAGAACAGTACGGCAACCGTATTATGACGCAGCAGCGCAAAATGGGTACCTCCTGCGACTGGTCGCGTCAAGCGTTCACGATGGACGAGAGATGCTCCAACGCCGTGAAAGAGGTGTTCGTCAACTTATATAACAAGGGCTTGATCTACCAAGGGGACAGGATCATCAACTGGTGTCCCTGCTGTAAGACCGCGCTTTCGGACGCGGAGGTGGAATACGCCGAGGAGGCAGGTCATTTTTGGCATTTGCGCTATCCCGCGACGGATAACGGCGCAGAGGTGATCGTTGCTACCACTCGTCCCGAAACGATGCTCGGGGATACGGCGGTTGCCGTGCACCCCGACGATACGCGCTATCAAGCGCTCGTCGGCAAAACGCTGAAATTGCCCTTGGTGGGTAGAGAGATCCCCGTCGTTGCGGACGAATACGTAGACCCTGCGTTCGGTACGGGTTGCGTAAAGATCACGCCCGCGCACGACCCCAACGACTTCGAGGTGGGCGCGCGCCACGACCTGCCCGTGATTCGCGTTATGAACGACGACGGCAGTATGAACGAGCTGGCAGGGGCGTACCAAGGCTTGGACAGATACGAGGCGAGAAAGCGCATCGTCGCCGATTTGGAAAAGAGCGGCAATCTCGTCAAGATAGAGGCGCATACGCATAACGTAGGGCATTGCTACCGCTGTCATTCGACGGTCGAGCCGATCGTTTCCAAGCAATGGTTTGTGAAGATGGAGCCGCTTGCCAAGCCCGCTATCCACGCGGTGATGCGCAACAAGGTCAAATTCGTACCCGAACGCTTCTCCAAGACCTATTATAATTGGATGGAAAACGTGCGCGATTGGTGCATCTCCCGTCAGCTTTGGTGGGGACACCGTATCCCCGTTTGGTATTGCCAAGACTGTAAAGAGGTGATCTGCGCCAAGGACGAGCCTACCGTTTGTCCCAAGTGCGGCAGCGCGCATTTGCGCCAGGACGAGGACGTATTGGATACTTGGTTCTCTTCCGCGCTTTGGCCCTTCTCTACGCTCGGTTATCCCGAGGAAACGGAGGACTATAAATATTTCTATCCCACCGACGTACTCGTGACGGGCTACGATATCATCTTCTTCTGGGTGGCGAGAATGATCTTCTCGGGTATCGAGCATACGGGCAAGGTGCCCTTCCACGACGTGTTGATACACGGTATCGTGCGCGACGAGCAGGGTAGAAAGATGAGTAAATCGCTCGGCAACGGTATCGACCCGTTGGAGGTCATTGAAAGATACGGTGCGGACTCCCTGCGTTTGTCGTTGCTTCGCGGCATCGCCCCCGGGAACGATACGCGCTATTCGGATACGAAAGTAGAGGCTTGCCGCAACTTTATCAATAAGCTTTGGAACGCTTCCCGTTTCGTGCTGATGAATATCGGGGATAAGAAGATATTACCCATTGAGAAGGTCAAGCTCGCGCCTGCGGATAAATGGATCGTTTCCAAATTGCAAAATTGTATCCGCGAGGTTACGAACAATCTCACCAAATACGAATTGGGCGTAGCGAGCGATCTCGTGACCGATTTCGTTTGGGACGATTTTTGCGATTGGTATATCGAACTTTCCAAGCCCGCGCTCTACGGCGAGGACGAGGGGAGAAGGACGGAGGCGCTTTCCGTGCTTTGCTTCGTCTTGGAAAACGCGCTCAAGCTGTTGCACCCGTTCATTCCGTTCGTCACCGAGGAAATTTACGCAAATCTTCCCAACACGCAGGGCAGTATTATGACGGCGGAATTCCCCCGCTACAACTACCGTATGGCGTATAAAAAGGAAGCGAAGGCGTTCGAGGGCATTATGGAGATCATCAAGGCGGTCCGCGCTATGAAAAAGGACGCCGATTGTCCTCCCTCCAAAAAGGTGGAGCTGTTCGTCGTCACCGAAAACAAACGCCTCGTACAGCTTAATAAAGATTGCATTATGAAGCTTTCGGGCGCAAGCGATCTGACGCTGGTAGATAGCGCCGCGGAGGTAGAGGGTAAGACGGTTTCGGCAGTAACGGAGATCGCACAAATCTACGTGCCGCTCGGCGAGCTCGTGGATATCGAAAAGGAAAAGGCGAGATTGCAGGCGGAGATCGAGCGTATCGAGGGCGAGATCGAACGCGCGGAGGGGAAACTGAAAAACGAGAATTTCGTTTCCAAAGCGCCGCAAAAGCTCGTGGACGCCGAACGCGAAAAGGTTGCGAAATACCAAGCTATGAAGCAAAAGTGCGCGGCACAGCTTGAAAACTTATAAAAGAAGAAGAATTTCCCGTTTTTCCGATAGCGGGAAATTTTTTTGAAAAAAATCCGTTCAAACGGTTGACAAATAAAAAAGAAAAGTGTAAAATAGAAAAGCTGTCGTATAAAAAAGGGGTTACTATGCCCTTTTGCCGTTGGACAAGCGCCAACGCACGACGCGATTAAATCGCTTTCTTTGAAATTGCGGTAAGGGCAATTTCGAGAAAAATATATTCCAAAATTTTTACAAGGAGGTCAAGATATGCCTACTATCAACCAGCTCATCAAAAAGGGTAGAGAACAAATCACCTACAAGTCGAAGAGCCCTATCCTCGACAACTGCCCTCAAAAGCGCGGCGTATGTTTGTCCGTAACCACGACTTCTCCCAAGAAGCCTAACTCCGCTATGCGTAAGATCGCACGTGTGCGCCTTACGAACAAGCAAGAGGGTACGGTCTACATTCCCGGCGAAGGTCACAACCTGCAAGAGCACAGCTCGGTTCTCATCAGAGGCGGACGTGTCAAAGACTTGCCCGGTGTACGTTATCACATCATCCGCGGCGCGCTCGACACGGCAGGCGTAGCCAATCGTAAGCAGTCCCGTTCCAAATACGGCGCAAAGCGCCCTAAGTAAGAGGGGACAACCTCTAAAAGTATTGACTTTTAGCAAGCCGAGCGCTTGTAAAACAGCTCGAAAGTCGGTTGCGTTTTAAGACTGAAACCAAAACGCAAAAGACCTACTTGTAATCGGAATATAGCTCGAAAAGCCCCGAATAAAAGTAGGCAGTATGCAACGCAGGTTGCAGAAGATTCGCACTTTCAAATATAAAGGGAAAGCGCGATAGCTGTACTGAAGGGTAACGCCCTTATCAAAAAATATCAAAGGAGGATAAAACTATGCCTAGAAGAGGTAATGTCCCTAAAAGAGACGTACTGCCCGATCCCATGTACAATAGCAAAGTCGTAACCAAGCTTATCAATCAAATTATGCTTGACGGCAAAAAGGGTACGGCGCAAACTATCGTTTACGACGCGTTCAAGATGATGGGTGAGAAATTGAATATGGATCCGATGGAGATCTTCAAACAAGCTATGGAGAACGTTATGCCCGTAGTAGAAGTTAAAGCTCGTCGTGTAGGCGGCGCTAACTATCAAGTTCCCATCGAGATCAGACCCGAAAGACGTCAAACGCTCGCTATCCGTTGGATCGTTATCAATACGAGAAAGAGAAGCGAAAGAGAGATGTCTACGCGTTTGGCTGCTGAGCTTATGGACGCGTACAACAACGCGGGCGGCTCTGTAAAGAAGAAAGAAGACACGCATAGAATGGCTGAGGCGAACAAGGCGTTCGCGCATTTCAGATTCTAAAAGAGGTAAGGTATGGCAAGAGAATACGATTTATTCCACACCAGAAATTTCGGTATTATGGCGCATATTGACGCCGGTAAGACCACGACGACCGAACGTATCCTGTTCTATACGGGTAAGACGCACAAGATCGGTGAAACGCACGAGGGCTCCGCTACGATGGACTGGATGGTTCAAGAGCAAGAGCGTGGTATCACCATTACGTCCGCGGCTACGACCTGTATTTGGAAAGGACACCGTTTCAACATCATCGACACCCCGGGCCACGTTGACTTCACCGTAGAAGTTGAGCGTTCGCTCCGCGTTTTGGACGGCGCCGTTGCGACGTTCTGCGCAAAGGGCGGCGTTGAGCCTCAATCGGAAACGGTATGGCGTCAGGCGGACAACTACAAGGTTCCCCGTATCGCATACGTCAACAAGATGGATATCAACGGCGCGGACTACTATCGCGTGGAAAATATGATCCGCGAGAGATTGGGCGCAAATCCCGTTCCCATTGAGCTTCCCATCGGCAAGGAAGACACCTTCAAGGGTATCATCGACCTTATCAATATGGAAGCGGAGGTCTACTACGACGATTTGGGTAAGGATTTCCGTAAGGAAGCGATTCCCGAGGATATGATGGACCTTGCGAACGAATACAGAGCAAAGCTCGTTGAAGAAGCGGCTTCCGCAAGCGACGAGCTTATGGAAAAATACTTCGAGGACGGCGATCTTTCGGCGGAGGATATCGTCAAGGGCTTGCGCGTTCGTTGCTTGCAAATGGAAGCGATCCCTATGCTTTGCGGCTCGTCCTATAAGAACAAGGGCGTTCAGTTCTTGCTCGACGCGGTCATCAACTTCCTTCCCAGTCCTTTGGACGTAGACCACGTTAAGGGTACCAACCCCGACACGGGCGAAGAGGAAGAGAGAAAGACGTCGGACGACGAACCGTTCTCCGGTCTTGCGTTCAAGATCGCAACCGACCCGTTCGTGGGCTCGCTTGCGTATTTCAGAGCGTATTCGGGCGTTTTGGCGGCAGGCTCGTACGTTTACAACTCCACCAAGGAGAAGAAGGAAAGAGTCGGTCGTTTGGTGCAAATGCACTCCAACGAAAGAAAGGATATTTCCGAAATTTGCTCGGGTGATATTTGCGCGATCGTAGGTTTGAAATACACGACGACGGGCGACACGCTTTGCGACGAGAAACACCCCATCATTCTTGAGAAGATGGTATTCCCCGAGCCCGTTATCCAGCTTTCCCTCGAGCCTAAAACGAAAGCAGGTCAAGAGAAGATGACGATGGCGCTCATCAAGCTTGCGGAGGAGGACCCCACGTTCAAGACGTATACCGATCAAGAAACGGGTCAAACGATCATCGCGGGTATGGGTGAGCTGCACCTCGATATTATCGTTGACAGACTTTTGAGAGAGTTCAAGGTGGAAGCGAACGTCGGCGCGCCGCAGGTTGCTTACCGTGAAACGTTCCGTAAGGAAGTGGAAGCGGAAGGTATGTACAAGCGTCAATCGGGCGGTAAGGGTCAATACGGTCATTGTAAGCTTCGCCTTATTCCTCAAGAGCCCGGTCAAGGCTACGCGTTCGAGGACGCGACGGTCGGCGGCTCTATTCCCAAGGAATATATCCCCGCGATCGACAAGGGTATCCAAGAGGCTGCGAAGAACGGCTATCTTGCAGGCTACGAAATGGTAGACTTCAAGGTCGTCGTATACGACGGTAGCTACCACGAGGTCGACTCGTCCGAAATGGCGTTCAAGATCGCAGGCTCGCTCGGTTTCAAAGACGGTATGACGAGAGCCAACCCCGTCTTGCTCGAGCCGATCATGAAAGTACAGATCATCACGCCCGAAGATTACTTCGGCGACTTGATGGGTAACGTTTCCGGTCGTCGCGGTACCATTTTGGGTACGGACGATAGAAACGGCGCGAAGATCATCGACGCGGAGATCCCTCTTTCCGAAATGTTCGGTTATGCGACGGAGCTTCGTTCGAGAACGCAAGGACGCGGTCAATTCACCATGCAGTTCGATCATTACAGCGAAGTGCCTTCGAGCATTTCCAAGGAAATTATCGAAAAGCGCGGTAAGAAAGACTAATTTCGCGAAAAATTTGTTTTCCGTCTGAAAAAGACGGAAAACAAAGGAAATTTATCAAAAATTTTGCAAAAACACCCGTAAAACGTTTGATAAATTCCAAAATTTACGATATAATAGGTATGTCCAAAAATGGAGGACGACGTTATATCGCGAAAATCATTTGAAAAAATGATAGGTAGCTGCGTCCGAAATCGGATAAGTTATCATTTTAATAAAAAAATTTTTAAGAAAAAATCGGAGGATTTTAATTATGGCTAAAGCTAAATTTGACAGAAGCAAACCCCACGTTAACATTGGTACTATCGGCCACGTTGACCACGGTAAAACGACTTTGACCGCAGCTATCACGATGGTAATGGCAGCTCGCGGCGGCGCGCAAGCGATGAAGTATGACGAAATCGATAAAGCGCCCGAAGAAAGAGCACGCGGTATTACAATCAATACCGCACACGTTGAGTATCAGACGGATACCCGTCACTATGCACACGTTGACTGCCCGGGCCACGCTGACTACGTTAAAAACATGATCACGGGTGCGGCGCAAATGGACGGCGCGATCCTCGTTTGCGCAGCGACCGACGGTCCTATGCCCCAAACGCGTGAGCACATCCTTCTTGCTCGTCAAGTAGGCGTTCCCTATATCGTAGTATTCATGAACAAGACCGACCTTGTTGACGACGAAGAGCTTCTCGACCTCGTTGAAATGGACGTAAGAGATCTTCTTTCTTCCTACAACTTCCCCGGCGACGACATTCCCGTTATCCGTGGTTCCGCACTCAAAGCGCTTGAAAAAGCAAGCTCCGGTGCTCCCGCTGACGAGATCATGGCTTCCCCCGAGGTTGCTCCCATCATCGAGCTTATGAATGCGGTAGATACCTATATTCCTACCCCCGCTCGTGAAGATTCCAAACCCTTCCTTCTTCCCGTAGAGGACGTATTCACGATCTCCGGTCGTGGTACCGTTGCTACCGGTCGTATCGAAAGAGGTGTTGCTCACGTTGGTGAGCCTGCGGAAATCGTTGGTCTTATCGAGAAACCCTTGACGACGACGATCACCGGTTTGGAAATGTTCCACAAGCTCCTCGACGAAGCACAAGCAGGCGACAACGTTGGTGCGCTTCTTCGTGGTATCAACAGAACGGATATCCAAAAGGGTCAAGTTATCGCGAAGCCCGGTACGGTTGCAACGGGTACGGAGTTCACCGCTCAAGTATACGTTTTGACCAAAGAAGAGGGTGGTCGTCACACCGCGTTCTTCAACCACTACAGACCTCAATTCTTCGTTCGTACGACGGACGTTACCGGTATGATCGAGCTTCCCGAGGGCGTAGAAATGGTTATGCCCGGCGACAATATCGAAATGAAAGTTGTTCTTATCAAGCCCGTTGCTTTGGAAGAAGGTCTTCGTTTCGCTATTCGTGAAGGCGGCAGAACGGTTGGTTCGGGCGTTATCGCGAAAATCCTTAAATAAGTAAGGAACTGAAATCAATAAAAAAGCAGCTTATCGAAAGATAGGCTGCTTTTTGCGCTTATTTTTGAGAAAAAAAGCAAGTCGAAAGAATTAGTTTTTTGAAGGAAGATATTGCCTAACTTCTTTCGGCTTATTAGGGTCGTCGATAGACCAATGTTCTACGATTTGTCCAATAACGCAATCGGATCCGACGTTACTTTCAAACATTTTATCTTCCCGACACAGCCATTTCCGAACCTCCTTTTCCTCTAATTTATATTCATACCAGTAAGTTTTTTTGTCGTCGCCTTTCCATTTTTGCGTTTTATAAAGAGTCATTTATAAGCTTCTCCTTTGTTTTAAGATAAAATAATATATTCAAAAAACCTTACGAACTTTGGTTTTAGTATAATTAATATACCATTTATAAAAGATTTTATCAAGTGTTTTAATAGCCGTTTAATCGTTGTAATAAAAAAGCAAGTCTTTCGACTTGCTTTTTTGGTGCCTTGAGGTGGAATTGAACCATCGACAGACAGATTTTCAGTCTGTTGCTCTACCAACTGAGCTATCAAGGCAAAAAAATGGCGACCCAGAACGGGCTCGAACCGTCGACCTCCAGCGTGACAGGCTGGCGCTCTAACCAACTGAGCTACTGGGCCATAAAAAATGGGATATTAAAAAAAAGTTTGGTGGGCCTTCACGGATTCGAACCGCGGACCAATCGGTTATGAGCCGACAGCTCTGACCACTGAGCTAAAGGCCCATACGCGTCATTACACAATGCTTATCTATAATAAAAGATTTTCTATAAAAAGTCAAGTGTTTTTTGTTAAAAACGCAAAAAATTTTTTTCGACGAAATAAAAAATATTTCCCGAAAAAAGTACAAAATCTTATCCTTGAAATTTTTTAGAATAGAAGCATAGCCTTTTGCGGAGGAAGCCTATGAAAATTTACGCAAGCTACGCGGACAGCGTGTTATATATTCGGTTGGACGGCGAGATGGACGAGCACAACGCCGCCGCGGCGAGGCGAGAGGCGGACAAGCTCGCGGACGGCTACGCGCATAGCTCGCGCGTGATCTTCGATTTGAAAAACGTGACCTTTATGGATTCGACGGGGATCGGATTTTTGATCGGCCGTTATAAAAAATTTTTGCGTTTGGGCGTGCCGTCGTACATAACCAATCCAACGCCGAGCACGGACAAAATTTTGCTTATGAGCGGCGTGTATACGCTGATGCCCAAGGTATAAAAGGTTAGGAGGCAATACCAAATATGAATAATTATATGAAACTCGAGCTTGCCGCGATCGGTGAAAACGAAAGCTTTGCGCGTAGCGCGGTCGCCGCGTTCGCTCTCTTTCTCAACCCGTCGCTTACCGAGCTTTCCGATATCAAAACGGCGGTAAGCGAAGCGGTTACAAACTGTATCGTACACGCTTACAGGCAGGGTAAAGAGGGCGACAAGATCGTGATCGAATGTCGCGCCTGCCTGTGTCCCGACGCTTTGCACGGCACGTTACATATCGAGATCACCGATTACGGCTGCGGTATCGACGACTTGGAACGGGCGATCGCTCCCTTTTATACTACTTTAGGGGACGAGGAGCGCTCGGGTATGGGGTTTACGATCATGCAAACGTTTATGGACGATTTTTCCGTAGAGAGCGAGCGAGGACGGGGAACGAAGGTCAAAATGGTGAAAAAGATCGGTATCGAAGCTGCGGACGAGGTTGAAAAAAGGGCAAATGCTTGACGAAAAGTCTACAATCGAATACCTACGGAGAGCGAAAACGGGGGACGGGGAAGCGAAAGAAGCGCTGATCGAGCATAACGTTTCGCTCGTCAAATGTATCGTCAAACGCTATTTGGGCAAGGGCGTGGATTACGACGATCTTTTTCAAATCGCCTGTATGGGCTTTTTGAAAGCGATCGCAGGCTTCGACGAGAGCTACGGCGTTAAGTTTTCCACCTACGCCGTACCCATGATCGCGGGCGAGATCAAGCGCTTTATGCGCGACGACGGCTCGGTGAAGGTGTCCCGTTCGATGAAACAAACGGCAAAAGAAATGAACGCGTTCGTCGAGGAATACGTACGGGAAAAGGGGGTGCAGCCGTCCGTTTCCACGATCGCGGAAAAATTCGGCATGGACGCGGCGGAGGCGGTGTTCGTGATGGGCTCCTCCAAAATGCCCGTATCCTTGCAGAGCGGCGCGGAATATAAGGACGGCAATCAACGCGAGCTGATCGATACCCTGCCCGCCGACGACGATCAAGAGGATTGGCTGGATAAAATGCTGCTTCGCGGTGCGATCGAGGATTTGCCCGAACGGGACAAAAAGATCATTATGCTCCGCTATTTCCGCGATATGACGCAAAGCGAGGTCGCTGAAAAGATCGGCGTGAGTCAAGTGCAGGTGTCGCGTATCGAAAACCGTATCATCAAGGAATTTCGACAAAAATTAACGGGCTGAAAACGAACGGTGAAAAATTGCTTTTACCGCTCGTTTTTTGTTTGCAAACGCGCGCAAATTTGTTATAATAGTACTATGAAGAATTTTACGGGCGAACAACCGAATAAAGAGCCGAAACCGCAAGACGGCGCGCTTTTTAAGCGCGTTCTCGGCGCGGCTACGCCGTCGAAAGCCTCGGGCGTGGCTTTTTCCTTTGCGGCGGTGCTTCCCGTGCTCCTGTCGCTCGTGTTTTTGATCGTTATTACCGCCACGGGCTTGACGGAAAAGACGGGCTATGAAACGAGCGATTGGTATTTATACGTAAGTTATCTCTTGCCCCAGCTTTCCTTTGCGCTCGTGGCGATTTGGTATTTATCATACACGAAAACGCCCGTAAAAGAGGCGGTGCGCGCGCAAAAATGTCACCCCAAATATTTTTTGATCGCTTTGCTTTTGCAGATCGGACTGTTTTCCCTGTCCGAGTTAAACGGCTTGTTCTTGGAGCTTTTGAGCCGTTTCGGGTATACGGACGGCGGTATCCTATTGCCGAGCATGGACGGCTTCGGGTTTATCGGCGTACTCCTCGTCGTAGCGGTCTTTCCCGCCGTATTCGAGGAGATCATGTTCCGCGGCGTGCTCTTGAACGGCTTACGCTCTTTCAAAAGCGTGGGGGCGATACTCCTTTGCGGGGGCTTGTTCTCCCTCTATCATCAAAATCCTGCCCAAACCCTTTATCAGTTTTGTTGCGGCGCGGCTTTTGCGTTCGTCGCTTTGCGCGCGGGCAGTATTTTACCCACTATGCTCGCCCATTTTATCAATAACGCGACGATCTTAATACTCACGAGGTTGGGGATAAACGGCTTCTCTACCCCCGCGTTTATCGCGATCGTCGCCGTATCGGCGGTATGTCTCGTGCTTTCCCTCGGATATTTGATCTTTTTGGATAAAAAGCAGAAGGGGGAAAAGAACGAGGACAAGGGCGAGCAAAAACGCTTTTTCCTGTGCGCGGCGGTCGGGATAGCGGCGTGCGCGCTGAGTTGGTTGCTCGTGTTGTTTACGGGGTTGTAAGTATGCAAAAGATTTATTTCGTAGTGGTCGGAAAGATCAAGGAAGCGTTCTATCGCGACGCGGTGGCGGAATATACCAAGCGCCTTTCGCGATTTGCGAGGGTGGAGATCAAGGAGCTTGCCGAGGGCGCAAGCCCCGAAGCGGAAAAGGAGGATATCCTGCGCGCTTGCAAGGGGTATACGATCGCGCTTGCCGTCGAGGGGGAAAAGCTTTCGAGCGAAGCGCTCGCCGCAAAAATAAAAAAATGCGCGGACGGGGGCAAGGATATCACCTTTATCATCGGCTCGTCGTGCGGGCTTGCGGACGAGGTAAAGCAAAAAGCCGATTACAGGCTGTCCTTTTCGGATATGACCTTTCCGCACCAGCTTATGCGCGTGATCCTTGCCGAACAGGTGTACCGCGCGTTTATGATCAACGCCGGCGCAGCTTATCATAAATAATCCGAAAAACAGGAAACTTTTCCGAAATTATCGCGTATATTGTATGCGTGGATATTTATAAGCTTATCGGAAAATTTTACGAACAGGCGGATTGCGAAAAGACGGTGATCGGTAAAAGCCTTTTGGGGCGGAAGCTCTACGCCGTAAAAATAGGCGATGGCTCGCCCGTGGGACTCGTGCACTACGCCATACACGGCAGGGAGTATATCACGGCAAAGCTTGCCGTGACCCATTTTCAAACGGGACTGTATAAGGGTAGCTGTTGGCTGATACCCCTGATGAACCCCGACGGGGCGCTTTTGTCCGAGGTGGGCTTGTCCTCGATCAAACGGGAACGCTTGCAAAAGCTTCTATTGCAATTAAACGGCGGCGATCGCGATTTTTCTTTATGGAAAGCGAACGCGCGCGGCGTGGACTTAAACGTCAACTTCGACGCGCATTGGGGTACGGGCGTGAAAAACGCGTTCGAGGCAGGGAGCGAAAACTATATCGGCAAAAAGCCCTTTTCCGAGCCGGAAACGCTGGCGCTCAAACGCTTTACGGAGAAGATCAAGCCCGATTACACGGTCAGCTACCATACCAAAGGCGAGGAGATCTATTGGTATTTTTATCAATCGATGCGTACCTGTCTTAGGGATAAGAAGCTTGCGACGGCGCTTTCCAAATCGACGGGATATCCGCTCGCGTACGCTAAGGGGAGCGTGGGCGGCTATAAGGATTGGTGTATCAAAGCGCTGCAAATACCCTCGTTTACGGTGGAGGCCGGCTCGGACGAGTTCGTGCATCCGCTCGGCAAAACGGGCTTGAAAAATATCGTCAAGCACAACCGTTTTGCGCTCTACGATCTGTCAAAGGAATACGAATAGACTATGAAAAGACTTACGCGAGAAGAAAAATATATGCGCGCGGCGATCAAGGCGGCGAAGAGGGGGCTTTCCGAGGGGGAGGTGCCCATCGGCGCGGTGGTCGTGTACGAGGATAAAGTGGTGGCGAGGGGCTACAACCGTCGCGCGCGGCTACAGCTTGCCTCGGCGCACGCGGAGATGATGGCGATCGACAAGGCGTGTAAAAAATTCGGCTCGTGGCGCTTGCCCGAGGGGTGCGAGCTGTTCGTGACCTTAGAGCCATGCCCGATGTGTATGGGCGCTTGCCTGAACGCGCGCGTGGACAAGGTGTATTTCGGCGCGTACGAGCAAAAGGGGCGTTCGCTCACCGCGGCGCTTGCCGAAGCCAACCTGCTCAACCATAAAACCGAGGTATTAGGCGGCGTTTTGGAGGGAGAGTGTTCGGGACTTTTGACGGAATTTTTCTCCTCTATGCGACAAAAGCAAAAAGAGGAAAAGCAACGCAAAAAGGAAATCGGAGATAAGGAAATTTGAAAAACGCCCTCTATTTCCTTGACTTAATTTACGAAAACGGGTATTATAATACTGTGGAAAAAACGCTACGGAAGATCGGCGACTTTTTCCCTTGAACGACGGACGAGACCGACCCCTTTTTAGCGATACGGCGGAGAGGGGCGGGAAAAAATAAAAAGGATGGTTACATATGATAACACACGGTAACGAAATCAAGTTGTTTTCCGGTAACTCCAACCGCGCGTTGGCGGAAGCGATTGCCAAAAAGCTCCATACCGAGCTTGGGGAAATCGAGGTCGGCACGTTTTCCGACGGTGAAATTAACGTTCACATCGCGGAAACCGTTCGAGGCAGGGACGTATTCATTATCCAGTCCACCTGTTCTCCCGTAAACGACAACTTAATGGAGCTTCTCATTATGATCGACGCGGCGAAGCGTGCTTCGGCCGGTCGTATCACGGCAGTCATTCCCTACTTCGGGTATGCCCGTCAGGACAGAAAAGCGCGTTCGCGCGATCCCATCACGGCAAAGCTCGTGGCAAACCTGCTCACGAACGCAGGCGCGGACCGCGTTTTGACGATGGATCTTCACGCCGATCAAATCCAAGGCTTCTTCGATATTCCCGTGGATAACCTGCTCGGCGGACCTACGCTGTATAGCTATTTCGCAAAGCAGGGCGATATCGACGTAGTCGTTGCGCCCGACGTAGGCGCGGTGAAGCGTTCGAGAAAGGTAGCGGAAAAATTCGGCGTGCCTCTCGCGATCATCGACAAGCGTCGTCCCAAGGCGAACGTTATGGAGGTCATGAGCATTATCGGCGACGTAAAGGGCAAGAGATGCCTTATGATCGACGATATGGTGGACACGGCGGGTACCCTTTGCCAAGGCGCGCAAGCGATCAAGGACGCAGGCGCAACGGCGGTGTACGCAGGCTGTACGCACGCGATCTTGAGCGGACCGGCTCTCGAAAGATTGGAAAAATCGGCGATCAATAAGTTCGTAATGCTCGACACCATTTGCTTGCCCGAGGAAAAGAAGCTGGATAAATTTGAAATTCTTACCGTTGCGGATATCTTCGCGGCGGCTATCGAGAACGTATATCTCGATAAACCTATGTCTAAATTGTACGACTAAACGAAAGCTAAAGAACTGCCGCCGCGGATAACAAGCGGCGGCAGCTTTTATGAGGGCTACGTCACAACCCTCGGTTGATTTTTGCCTATAAAATACGGCGCAATACGGCGTAAAACGCGCGGTTTCGTACGCAGTCAAGTACGCGCCCTTGCCTTTTACTCGTCTTGCTTGTATTTTATAACGGCACGTTCTCAACCGTTCGTTGCGCCGTCGCCTTATCGAAGAGGAAGCATATGTATCTTATCGTGGGATTGGGTAATCCCGAAAAACAATACGAAAAGACCTTTCACAATATGGGCTATATCGCGGTGGGCGACGCCGCGGACGCGCTGGGCGCAAGGTTCAAAAAGAAGGAATGTGAAGCGTCGGTCGCGGAAGCGTATATCGGGGGCGAGAAGGTCGTTCTCGCTCGTCCGCTTACCTATATGAACAATTCGGGTAGAGCGGTGAAGCAGTTGATGTCCAAATACAAAATACCGCCCGAAAATTTGCTCGTGATCTACGACGATTACGATTTGCCCAAGGGCAAGGTGCGTATCCGCGCGAGCGGTAGCGCAGGCACGCATAACGGTATGCGGAGCATTATCGGGGAAACGGGCTTGACGAGCTTCGCCCGTATCCGTATCGGTATACGCGACGAGGCGGTGGATATTCCCATCATCAACTACGTGCTTTCCGAGGTACGCAAAGAGGATTACGAGCTGTTCGGCGCGGCTTGCAAAAGAGCGGGTGAAGCGGCGGCGGCGTTCGCCAAGGGCTTGGATATAGAAAGGGTAATGAGCCAATTCAATTAAACGCAAGGAAACGATGAAACGGGATTTTTTCACCTTTGACAATTTAGGAGGAGAGTATCCCTCTCTTGGACAGGATATCCGCCGAGGTACGCCCACGGCGGTTTTCGGCGTTTCCGACGGCTTGAAATACCTGCTTGCAGGTATGATCAACGCCCCCGTCGTGTATATCACGGCCGACCACGCCGCGGCAAATAAAGCGGCGCAAAATATCGCGGCGCTTTCGGGTAAGCGGGTACAAACGCTCGCCGCAAAGGACGAAGTGCTTTTATACCGCAAGGCGCTTTCCAAGGACGCGCTTTTTAAGCGGCTTTGCGGCATTCACGCCCTCCAAACGGACGGCGATATCGTGGTTGCCGAGCTCGACGCGCTGTTGCAGCTCTTTCCCAAAAAATTGCCCGTTCTCACCTTGGAGGAGGGGGCGGAATACGATTTTCTTTCCTTGCCGCAGACCCTCGTTTCCATGGGCTATACGCGCTCGTTCGAGGTGGAAAGCAAGGGAGTGTTCGCGCTTCGCGGCGATATTTTGGATATCTATCCCGTCAACGCCGAAAATCCCGTCCGTATCGACTTTTTCGGGGATACCGTCGAGAAGATCAAGCCGTACGACTTCGTCAGCGGCGACAGGCTTGCGGGCGTAAAAAAGGTCGCCGTGCTTGCCGCGACGGATACGCTCGTAGCGGAAGAGGACAAAGCCGCCGTCAAGGAGGCGTTGGAAAGCGCGGTAAAGCAATTCAAAACGACGGAGTCGTATACGAGGGCGCGGGAGATCGCCGACGAAATTTTGTCCGACGAAAACCTCGATACCTCGTTCGTGTTGCCTCTTTTGGAAAACACCACCGACTTTTTCTCCGTATTGCCCGAAAACGCCGTACTCGTATTCGACGAGGGCAAGGCGCTTTGGGATAAATTCAACGCGCTGTATAAAGAGCACGAGGAGCGCTTTCACCGCCTGCAAACGGGAGGGGAGGCGTTCGATTTCACCGCGCGGCAATATATGCCCAAGCAATCGTTCTTGGACGGCGTGGCGCAAAGCAGGCGCTTGGCGCTGCAAACGTTCACGGGCAATCCCTTTTTCTTTCAGCCGCTCAAGATCTACAACCTCTCCGTAACGCCCACCACCAAATATTTGAACGGATTTCCGGCGCTGTTGACGGACGTTAAAAATTGGCTGCGCGGGGGGTATCGCGTGCTCCTTTGCTGCGGTGAAAACGCGCGCGCCGTCAAAATGTCGGAAAAGCTTGCCGAGGAATATCTTTCCACCGTCAAATTGCCCGATTCGCTCGATACCTTCCAAGGGGTGAGCGTGGCGGATAATAAGGTGGATAAGGGTATGGTCCTGCACGAGTGTAAGCTCGCGCTGATCGGCTCGAACGATCTATATACGAAAGCCCCCGATACGCGGCGTATCCGTCGCAAGCGCGGCGAGATGTTCTCCGCGCCCGAGGTGGGGGATTTCGTCGTACACGAAACGCACGGTATCGGCAAGGTGATCGGTATGGAAAAGATCGAAACGACGGACGGTACCAAAGAATATATCGCCCTTGCGTACAAGGACGGGGATAAGCTGTACGTGCCTGCCGAGTGTATGGACGTGCTTTCCAAATACGTCGGGGACGGCGATCCCGCTTTGAGCCGCATCGGCGGCGCCGATTTCGAGCGGGTCAAGGCGCGCGTGAAAGCGTCCTTAAAAAAGCTTGCGTTCGATTTGAAGCAGCTCTACGCCGCGCGCGCGGAGAGCAAGGGGTATCCATTCCCCGAAAACGAAGTGTTTATGCGCGAGTTCGAGGACTCGTTTATTCACGAGCTGACCCCCGACCAAGCGGCTTCCGTGCAGGAGATCAAGGCGGATATGTGTTCGCAAAAGGTGATGGATAGACTGCTTTGCGGCGACGTGGGCTTCGGCAAGACGGAGGTGGCGTTCCGCGCGGTGTATTTATGCGTTTTGGCGGGCAAGCAAGCGGCGTTGATGTGTCCGAGCACGGTGCTTTGCAAACAGCATTTCAATACGGCTACGGAGCGGTTTGCCCAATTCGGCGTGCATATCGCCGTACTCAACCGTTTTAACACGCCCAAGGAAACGGAGAGGGTGTTAAAGGGGCTTGCCGACGGCTCGATCGATTTCGTGATCGGCACCCATCGTATGCTCTCCTCCGATATCAAGTTCAAAAATCTCGGCTTGCTCGTCTTGGACGAGGAGCAGCGCTTCGGCGTGGAGCATAAGGAAAAGATCAAGCATTTGCGTAAGGATATCGACTGCTTGACGATGACGGCTACGCCCATACCGCGCACCCTGCATATGTCCCTTTCGGGGATCCGCGATATCTCGACCATACACACGCCGCCCGTCGAGCGTTTGCCCGTGCAAACGTACGTAGTGGAGGAAACGGAAACGCTTATTCGCGACGCGTGTATCCGCGAGCTTTCGCGCGGCGGTCAGGCGTTTATCCTTTACAATAAGGTGGAGAGCATCTTCACCTTTGCGGCGCGTATTCGCCAGATCTTGCCCGAAGCGACGGTGTCCGTCGTCCACGGTAGAATGGAAAAGACGACCTTGGAAAACGCCGTGCTGAATTTTTACGGCGGTAAATCGGATATTCTCGTGACGACCACGATCATCGAAAACGGGGTCGATCTGCCCAACGCCAACACCATTATCGTCATCGACAGCGACAGGCTGGGCATTTCGCAGCTCTATCAATTAAAGGGGAGAGTGGGACGCTCGGCGCGGCTCGCGCACGCCTATTTCACCTTTAAGGGGGAGCGCGTGATGACGGATAACGCGGCGGCGCGGCTCAAGGCGATCATGGAATTTACCGAGCTTGGCTCGGGGTATAAGCTCGCTATGCGCGATTTGGAGATCCGCGGCGCGGGCAACGTGCTGGGCGCGGAACAGCACGGGCATATGGATAAGGTGGGCTACGAGCTGTACGCCAAGCTTTTGAAAGAGGAGCTGACGGGGGAAAACCATCAACCGCCCGAGCTAGATATCCGCGCGAACGCCTACGTTTCCGAAAAATATATCGAATCGTCCGCAGGGCGGTTGGATACGTATAAGCAGATCGCGGAGATCGCGACGGTCGCCGACTATAAACGGGTGTACGCGTCGCTCGAAGATACCTACGGACCGTTGCCCAAAGCGGTGGAAAATTTGATGGTGATCGCCGTTTTGAAAAATTACGCGACCAAATTTTCCGTCAAAAAGATCACCGTCGGCGGCGGCGTGGGGGCGCTTGAATTTCCCTCGTTGGAAGCGCTCGGGGACAAACGGGTGCTTGCCGCGCTCGATCAATTCAAAGGGGAAACGCGCCTGAATATGACCGAAGCGCCCGTTATCGAATTTTATAAGGCGCGCGACGCGGCGCAACTTATGGCGCAAATGACGAAATTTTTGAAATTTGCACTAACTTTCACGAGTTTATGACGAAAAACGTTTGCACTTTACGGCAAAATCGGTTATAATATAGAGTGATAGCGTAGGGATAGTTTGTCCTTGCGGTCTATTACGAGATCACGATAAACAAATCGGAGCGATTTTATGAATATCAAACACACGATCAAAAAGACAGCGGCGGCGTTGCTTGCCTTGGCGCTTACCGTCGGCGCGACGGGGTGCGATTTCCTCGTTACCGACAACGAGAAGGATTTGAAGCAAACGGTTGCCACCGTCAATATTTCGTCCAACCTCAAAAGCGCGGAAATGGAATGTGCGGACGACGTACAAAAGCTTATCGATAACAAGGGCTTGTCCACGGATATTCCCAAGCGCGATCTCATCGCGTATTTCTTGAGCACGGGATATATGTACGTGCAAAGCTACGGCTACACCTACGAGGACACCTTCAATATGCTGATGGACGGGCTGGTGGAAAAGAAGATCCTCACGCAGTACGCGGTGGCGTATTTCTTGGAAAAGGACGACGCGCTCACGGCGGACGCCTGCCTTGCCTTCGTGAACGAGCAGATCGACGCGGCAAGCGGTAAGGAAAAGGATTTGTTAAGCGCAAACCGCGAGGTTTTGACGATGAAATATTTCCTTACGGACGAGGAATACGACGAAGCCGTTTACAGCTTGAAAAAATCGTTGAACGATTCGCTCGATAGCGCGGAAACGAGCTATATCACCGAAACGACGGACGAGCATACCCACGACGAAACGCGCACCACGCCCACGAACGCAAACGTGGAAAAAGAGGATCATATCCCGATGAAGGACGGCGCGCTCGATTACGATATCTATACGGGTCGCAACGCGCTCGATTCCTGCGGCGTTTACGAAAAGGTGGACGGCTCCACGGTGACTTCGAGAAAGAAAGCGTACAACGCGTTCCTCTCCAACCTCCAAGGCTACGGTCTTATTAAAGAGGGTGAGGATACGGCGGTCGTGACCGAGCTGGACTATTATTATCTCGAGCTTTCCTCGACGCTCGGCTCGGCGCTCGTGAACAAATACACGGAAGAGCTGAAGGAGGAGGCGATCAACAAGCTTGACGCGACCTACGTTGCGGCGAAGTACGACGAGATCAAGACCTCGCAAAAGACGGCGTACGAGAACAAGCCCACCGATTTCGACACGGCGCTCGACAGCGTTTCGGATACCTCCTTCCTCCTTTACGGACAAAAGGATTTCGGCTTCGTTTACAACATCCTGATCCCCTTCTCCGCGAGCCAAACGCAAGCGTATTCGGCGGCGAAGAGCAATTTGAAAGGGGACGCGCTCTACAACGCGCGTAAGGAGATCTTAAAGGGCGTAGAAGCGAAAGACTTGCGTTCCGCTTGGTTCTGCACCGAGGAGGACGAGCATTACGCGTACGAGGCTACGGGCACGGCGTACTATAACAACAACGGCGAGCAAAAGGACTATTTGTTCTTCGAAAACAATATGACGAATACGGATAAGTACGAAAAGCTTACGCAATACGCAGGTCAATATCCGTACAACGGCAAAGCGGAGCTCGTGGACGACGAATGGGATTTCACGCCCAATAAAATGAAGATCGGTACGGCGACGGAATCGGGCTTCATTCAAGAAATGGAAGCGTATATCAATCACGTGGTCGGCGGCGAAGTGGCGAGCGGCGACTGGCTGGACGGCTATAACGAATCGGTGTATACGGATTCGGTGACGAAGAAGGTCGATTACAGCAAGTTTATGTACTACGCTGGTAAGGTCGAGCTTGACAATAAGAGCCGTTCCGACTTCTTCAATCCGAAAGTAGGCACGACGGAAACGGTCAACGATTCCTACCAAGCGCTTTCGGCGGTGAACGAATTGATGTTCGCGTACAGCACGGACACGGGTTGCTTGAACTCGTACATGGGTTACGTGGTTTCCCCGTATAAGACGGATTTCGTATCCGAATTCGAATACGCGGCGCAAGCGGTCGTGGCGGGCGTGGATTGGAATAAGGACGGCACGAAGGATTTCGAGGGCGGCGTAGGCTCGTACGTGGTAGCGCCCTCCGATTACGGCTGGCATATCATCTACTGCTCGTTCGTATACGACGCGGACGACGGCGACGTGTACGGCGGCTTTAAGGCGGACGAGATGGAAGTGGAGGGCACCTTCTCCTACCTCTTCTACGAATCGCTGAAATCCACCTCGGCAAGCAGCTACACGAGCACGGTGCAAAACCAGCTCCTCAATCAATACAACAACGATAACGCGGTAACGCTCCACACCAAAGCGTACCAAGACTTGTTGGAGCTGGACGAGTAAAAGAAAATGAAAATAACGGAAGAGCCCGATCGCTTCGGCTGTCGGGCTTTATCTATGCCGTTTTGAACGATTATGAGTAGAATTAAATTATCCGAACATTTCACTTACAAAAAGCTTTTCCGCTTCGTATTGCCGTCGGTAATTATGATGGTATTCACCTCTATTTACGGTATCGTAGACGGCTTTTTCGTTTCGCGCTTCGTGGGCGAAGCGCAGTTTGCGGCGCTCAATTTGATCTTTCCCTTTATTATGATCTTGGGAGCGGTGGGCTTTATGCTGGGCACGGGCGGCAACGCCGTCGTATCCAAAGCCTTGGGAGAGGGGGATAACCGAAAGGCGAACCGCATTTTCTCTATGCTTATCTATACGACCGTCGTACTCGGCGTGGCGCTCGCGATCGTCGGTATCGTGCTTGCGCGCCCGATCGCAACGCTGTTTGCCGCAGGGGAAAAGGAGATGGCCGAGGCGGATAAGGAGATACTGATCGAGTATTGTACGCAGTACGCGCGTATCATTTTGGCGGTCTTGCCGGCGTTTATGCTGCAAAACGCCTTTCAGGGCTTTTTCGTAACGGCGGAAAAGGCGCGCCTCGGATTGTACGTAACGATGATCGCGGGCTTCGGAAATATTCTTTTCGACGCGTTGTTCGTAGCCGCTTTCAGGTGGGGGCTTGCCGGTGCGGCGATCGCCACCGCGCTCAATCAATTGATCGGCGGCGTGTTGCCTCTTTTGTATTTCGCACGCAAAAACGACAGCTTGCTCCGCCTTTGCAGGACGAGCTTTGACGGCAGGGTATTGGGCAAGGTTTGTATCAACGGTCTTTCCGAGCTGATGACCAATATTTCCCTTTCCGTTATCACTATTTTATACAATATGCAACTGATGAAGCTGGAGGGGATCGCAGGCGTTTCGGCGTACGGCGTTATGCAGTATATCGGATTTATCTTTATCGGCGTATTCCTCGGCTACGCAGTAGGGAGCGCGCCCGTCGTGGGGTATCATTACGGCGCGCAAAACGCGGACGAGCTGAAAAACATTTTCAAAAAGAGCGTTATTTTGATGTCGGTGCTCGGCGTTTTGATGACGGCGATCGCGATCGCGTTCGCCAAGCCGCTTTCCGCGGTGTTCGTCGGCTACGACGAGGCGCTTTTGGATTTGACGACGAAGGGAATGCGTATCTATTCGATAGGCTTTTTGATGTCGGGCTTGAATATCTTCGCTTCGGCGTTTTTCACCGCGCTCGGCAACGGCGGCATATCCCTGCTCGTGTCTTTTTCACGCACCTTCTTTTGCCAAGCCGCGGCGGTGCTGTTGCTTCCTTTGTTCTTCGGCTTAAACGGCGTGTGGGCGGCTTGTGCGGCGGCGGAGCTTATTACGCTCGTTTTGACCGTGATCGTTTTCATTTGGCAAAAGGATAAATATCACTACGCGTAAAAAAGCGATAAAAAACGCTCCTGTAAGCAGGAGCGTTTTTTACGTTGAAAAAATTTCACAAGAATAGCAAAAAAACGTGAAAGAGTAGCATTGACAAACGGTAATTTTTGGTGTATAATTAAAATGCAGGAATTTGTGCAATAATGAATAGTGGAACGGTTTTAGCGAGGCGGATATGACGGAAGAAATGATAAAAACGATCACGCAAGCGGAGGAACAAGCCGCCGAGAAAAAACGCGCGGCGATCGAGCAAGCGGCGACGATCGTCGCGAATGCGGAAGCGCAAGCGGCGCGGACGGAGCGCTCGTCCGACGAGGTATGCAAGGCGTATCGCGAATCGCAGCTCAAAAGCGCGAAAGCGGAGGCGGACAAGCGGTATCAAGAAACGCTGGAGGAGCGGGAAAAAGCCGCGAGAGCAGCCTGCGCGAGCATTTTGAAAAACGCGGACGGAAGCGTAAGTAAAATCGTGGAGAGGATCGTAAGTGGCAATCGTTAAAATGCGAAAACTCAATTTGCTTGCGATGTCCTACGACAAGGATACCGTACTCAACGCCTTACAGCGCACGGGCGCCGTGGAGGTGGTTTTGCATACGGAAACGGCGCATACGCAAATTCCCGAGGGTAGCGCGGAGGGCTTAAAGACCCGTCTTGCTTCGGTGGAAGCGGCGCTCCTTGCCCTGAGCGCGGAGGTGGAGAGCTACGAGCGCGAAAAGGGCGTAAAAACGGGCGTTTTGAAGGACGGCTTCGAGGTGTCCTATTCCGATTTTATGGGCGCAAAGGCGCAAGAGGAAGCGGTTTGCGCCGCGGTGGAAAGGATCAACGCGCTCACGGACGAAAAAAATCTTTTGAAAGCGGAGATAGGCAAAACCGCGCGGCAAAAGGCGGACGCGGCGATCTACGCCAAGCTGCAAACGCCGTTCGCGGCGTTTGACGATACGGCGCACACCAAAGCCAAGCTCGGCGTCGTGCCTTTGCAAAATCGCGACGCGTTTGAAAAGGCGTTGGAGGAAATGGAGCTTTGCGCGTTCGAGCAGTTAAATACGGACGCGGAAAACGCGTTGTATTTCGTTACGGCGCACAAGAGCGTAGCTGCGCAAGCGGAGAGCGTGCTTTCTTCGTTTGGCTTCGTCGCTTGTCCGTATACGGAGGGCACGGGTGAAAAGAAATACGCCGAGCTTACGGAAAAGGAGCTCGCGCTTGCGCGCGAGCTGCAAGCAAACGGGTACGCCGTGTACGAGCTGAAAGAGCAGATCCGTCCGCTCAAAATTTATTGCGACTATTTGGCTTTCGTCCTGGAAAAGGAGGAGCTTAACGAAAAGCTCCGCGCGACGAAAAACACCTTTTTATTGCAGGCTTATCTGCCCGAAACGGCGGAGGAGGAAGTGAAGGGCGCGTTGACCGCGTTGGAAAACGCAAGCTTTTTCGAGTTTTCCGACCCTACGGAGGACGAAACGCCGCCCACCCTCTTGAAAAATAATAAGATCGTGGAAAATTTCGAGGGAATTACCAATACTTATTCCGCGCCCAATTATTACGAGTTCGACCCCAACGCGGTGATGGCGTTCTTTTACAGCCTGTTTATGGGCTTTATCATCGGGGATATGGGCTACGGGATTTTAATGCTCGTCGGCGGCGGCTTCCTTTGGTGGAAAAGCCTCGCAAGACCTACGGGCGTTTCCCGTTTGGCGGGGGCGTTTGCCGTAGGCGGTATCTTTGCGATCGTTTGGGGCGCGCTGTTCAATTCCCTGTTCGGGTTTGCCGTCTTTGGTAATACGGTGATGCCCAATCCGCAGTCCGATCAATGGTCGCTTGCCGGTATTTCCGTACCCAGCGTATTGATTATCAGTATGGAGCTGGGCGTGGTACAAATATTCGTCGGTTATCTTTGCAAAGCCGTACAGCTTTGGCGGCGCGGCGATATTTTCGGCGGTATTTGCGAGGGCGTTTTTTGGGCGTTGTTCTCGGTGGGCGTAGGGCTTGCGATCGTTGGATTTTTGGATGAAGCGGGCGTGCCGCTTTTGGCGACGGTCGGCGGTATCACGGCAGGCGTTTCGCTGCTTCTTGCGATGGTCACGGCAGGGAGGAACGAGAAGCTTTTCGGCAAGTTTACCAAAGGCTTCGGCGCGGCGTACGGCGTGATCAATTACGCTTCGGATATTTTGAGCTACGCGCGGTTGTACGGCTTGATGCTTTCGGGTGCGGTCATTGCGCAAATTATCGCGACCTACAGCGCGCAGTTTATTGCAAGCGGCAATATCGTATTGATCTTGCTCGCGGTGGTGCTTTTGATCGTCGGGAACGGCTTCAACCTCGTGATGAACCTGCTCGGCGCGTATATCCACGACGCGCGCTTGCAATACGTGGAATTTTACGGGCGCTTCTTCGAGGGCGAGGGGGAGCTGTTTACGCCCCTCGGCTCCAAGCAAAAATATATCTATTTGTTAAAAGACGGGTAACTGACTTGAAAGACGGATAACCGTTTGTAAATAAAAAACAAAAATCGGAGGATTTTTATTATGGGTTACACTATTGCTATGATCGGCATTGCGGCTTGCGTGTTGCTTTGCGGTATCGGGTCTTGTATCGGCTTGTTTAAGACGAGTACGGCAGCTTCGGGCATTTTGGGCGAGGATCCCAAAAAGTTCGGTAAGGTCATGGTCCTCGTGTTGCTTCCGGCAACGCAGGGTATCTACGGCTTTATTATCGGCATCATCGCTTCGGGGTATTTGGTGCAGGGTATGAGCACGGCGCTCGGTTGGGCTATGGTCGGCGCGGTGATCCCCATGGCGCTTTCCGGCTTGATCTCCGCCTATTTCCAAGGCAAATCGGCAAGCAACTGTATCTACGCCGTGGCGAAACAAGAATCGTTGTCGGGTAAGCTGATCGTCTATCCCGGTATGATCGAGTTCTACGCGATCTTGGGTTTAATTATTTCCATTATGCTCGCAGGGCAGGTGGGCGGCGCGATCACCGCGGCAATGGCTTTGGCGTAAGCGTTTAAGGCGATTTTTATGAGTATGCAAAAGGTAGTGGAAAGGATACTTTCCGACGCGGCCTCGGAGGCGCAAACGACGTTGGACGAAGCGGAGGCAAAGGCGGCGAGGATCGTTGCCGAGGCTTCCTCGCGCGCGGAAAAACGCCGCCGCGAAACGGAAGCCGAGGTGCAACGAAAAACGGAGAGCGTGCTGGAAAAGCGCGCCGCCGACGCACGCCTTGAAAGCGCGAAAATTTTGCTTAGGGAAAAACGCAAGACGGTGGACGGCGTGTACGCCTTGGCGCTTGCGCGGCTCGTCGCGCTCGATAAAGAGGACTGCATGCGTTTGACGACGCGGCTTTTGGAGCGCTACGCCGAGGAGGGCGACGAGGTCTTTCTTTCGGAAAATTTCAAATACGGCGCGGAGGTGGAAACGCTGCCCGTCGTGGAACGGAAGAAATTGAAAATTTCCGATACGCGCTTGAGGATAGAGGGCGGTATGCGCCTCGTTGGGAAAGTTTCGGATAAGGATCTGTCCTACGCGGCGTTATTGGCTGCGGACAAGGACGAAAACCAAGCTTCGCTTGCGGCGGAATTGTTCAAATAAGAGGTAAAAACGGTGGCTTTGGATATAGCGTACACGAACGGCGTGATCGCCGCAAGGGAAAAATATTTGCTCAAAGAGCGTATATACCGTCTTTGCGAGCTGAGCGCGGAGGAAGCGTTCAGAATGCTTCTTGAAAGCGGCTTCGGCGGCGGTGCGGAAACGGCGACGGGCGTGTACGATTACGAAAAACTGATCGCCGTCGAGGAGGAAAGGCTCGACGCGTTTATTCGGGAGTACGCCCCCAAAAAAGGGATCGCGGCGTATCTTCTTTCACCGCGCGATTTTCATAACGCCAAGGCGCTGATCAAGGCGGCGCATACGGGCGAGAGCGCGGATAGAATGTTGGCTCCCGACGGTTTGATTGCCGCCGATACCCTTAAAACCTGCGTGCAAAGCGGCGATTTTTCGGAGGTGAAGGAAGCTTGTCCCAAGCTCGCGAAAGCCTGCGAGGAAGCCGTGGCTTTGTTGGAGGTCGAGCCGTCGGGCGCGAAGCTGGGCGCGATCTTCGAAAGGGCGTCGTTCGAGCATTTGAAAGAGTGCGTGAAGGGCGTGGGCGTTTTGAAAAAACTGCTCGCGGCGAAAGCGGATATGACCAATATCTTGACGGCGCTGCGCTCGGCGGATAGCGAGAGCGCGAAAGAGGGGTATTTGCCCGTCGGAAAGCTGACGGAAACGGAGCTTGGCGCGCTGTTCGATACGGATAGCGAGAAAGCGCAAGCCGCGTTTTCCAAAACGCCGTACGCCGAGTTCGTAAAGGCGTGCTTTGCGGCAAGGGACAAGGGCTTGCCTATGACCGAGGCGGAAAAGCTCCGCGACGGCTACGATACGGCGTATTTCGCGGCGCGTAAATACGAGCTGGAAAGCTGCGAGCCATTTTTGTATTATATCTATCGTCGGAAAGCGGAGAACGCGAACGTGCGTATCGTGTTCGTATGCCTTTTGGCGGGCTTGGACGAGCAGGATATCAAGCGGCGGCTTCGCGCAAAGGAGTGAGCAAAATGACGGGTAAAACGGCGATCGTCGGAAGCGGCGACGGGATTACGGTGTTCAAGGCGGCGGGAGTGGCGACCTTTCCCGTCGAGGACGAAAAAAGGGCGCGCGAGATATTGCGTAAGATCGCAAAGGAATACCAGGTGATCTTTCTCACGGAGGAGCTCGCAAGACCGCTCGCCGAGTTTTTGAAGCGGTTCGACGAGGAGCCGTATCCCGTGGTGCTGAGTATTCCCTCGGGCGAGGGAGAGAGCGGTTACGGTATGGAAGCGCTCAAAAACGCAATGGAGCGCGCGCTCGGCGTGGATATTTTGTTTCATAACGATTAAATGAGGAGTTAAAAATATGGCAGGTAAAACGGTAAAAATTTCCGGACCATTGATCATAGCCGAGGGCATGGCGGACGCGAAGCTGTACGACGTCGTGCGCGTTTCGGATAAGGGCTTGATCGGCGAGATCATCGAGCTTCGCGGCGATAAGGCTTCCATTCAGGTATACGAGGAAACCTCGGGGCTTGGGCCAAACGAGGAGGTATATTCGACGGGCGAGCCGCTTTCCGCCGAGCTTGCGCCCGGGCTGATCACGGGTATTTTCGACGGGATCCAACGCCCTTTGACGACGCTGTATTTCAAATACGGCGAACGCATTTCGCGCGGCGTGTCCGTCAATAATCTCGATCGCGAGCGTAAATGGACGTTTATCCCCAAGGTGAAAGTGGGGGATACCGTTGCGGAGGGGGATATCCTCGGCGTTGTCAACGAAACGGAGATCGTCGAGCACAGGATACTCGTCCCCGTCGGTTTTAGCGGTAAGGTGTTGTCTATCGGCGAGGGGGAATATACCATCGAGGAGCCGATCGCGGAGATCAATACCGCCGAGGGGAAAAAGTCGGTGGCGATGCTTCGCAAATGGCCCGTCCGTAAGGGCAGACCGTACAGGGAAAAGCTTTCGCCCGATAAGCCTATGGTCACGGGGCAACGCGTGATCGATACGCTGTTCCCCATTGCCAAGGGCGGCGTGGCGGCGGTCCCCGGTCCGTTCGGTAGCGGTAAGACGGTCGTACAGCATCAGCTTGCCAAGTGGGCGGACGCGGATATCATCGTATACGTGGGCTGCGGCGAGCGTGGCAACGAGATGACGGACGTTTTGAACGAGTTCCCCGAATTGAAGGATCCGAAAACGGGCGAGCCGCTTATGAAGCGGACCGTTTTGATCGCGAATACTTCGGATATGCCCGTGGCAGCGCGGGAAGCCTCCATTTATACGGGTATCACGATCGCGGAATATTTCCGCGATATGGGCTATAGCGTAGCCATTATGGCGGATTCCACCTCCCGTTGGGCGGAGGCGCTCCGCGAGATGAGCGGCCGTTTGGAGGAGATGCCCGGGGACGAGGGGTATCCCGCGTACCTTTCTTCCCGTCTTGCGGAGTTCTACGAGCGCGCCGGTATCGTGAAGCTGCTCGGTAGCGAGGAGCGCGTTGGCTCGGTTACTGCGATCGGCGCGGTATCGCCACCCGGCGGCGATTTGTCCGAGCCCGTCGCGCAGGCTACCTTGCGTATCGTAAAGGTGTTTTGGGGATTGAGCGCGTCGCTTGCGTATAAGCGGCATTTCCCCGCGATCGATTGGTTGATCAGCTATTCGCTGTACGCCGATAAGATGAAGGATTGGTACGACGAAGCGGTGGGCGCGGAGTTTTTGCAATACCGCCAATTCGTTATGACTATCCTGCAAGAGGAGGCGGAGCTGGACGAGATCGTGCGGCTCGTGGGTATGGACGCCCTTTCCTCCAAGGATCGATTGACGATGGAAACGGCGAAGATCGTGCGCGAGGACTATTTACACCAAAACGCTTTCCACGAAATAGATACCTTTACCTCTATGCAAAAACAATTTTTGATGCTCAAGCTCATTTACGAGTTTAACCGCTTGGCAGGGGAGGCGATCGCAAATTACGCCGATCTGAAAGACGTTTTAGCTTGCTCCTGCAAGGAAAAGATCGGGCGCGCGAAATATATCGAGGAGGAAGATATCGCCGCGTTCGACGATATTTTCAAGACGATGCAAACGGAGTTAAAGGCGCTTGCGGAGGGAGGTAGCGACGATGTTTAAGGAATATAAGACCATTCGCGAGGTCGTAGGCCCTCTTATGGTCGTCGAGGGCGTCGAGGGCGTAAAATACAACGAGCTGGTGGATATCGTGAACGCAAACGGCGAGATCCGTCGCGGTAAAGTGCTCGAGATCAACCGCGACAAGGCGGTCGTGCAGTTATTCGAAAATTCGCAGGGCTTGCAAATTTCGGGCGCGCGCGCTCGGTTTTTGGGGCATAGCCAAGAACTTGCCGTGTCCGAGGATATGCTCGGACGGGTGTTCGACGGTATGGGCAATCCGCGCGACGGCGGCGAGGCGATCATTCCCGAAAAGAAATTGGATATCAACGGCGAGCCCATCAATCCCGCGGCGCGCGATTATCCCAACGAATTTATTCAAACGGGCGTGTCCGCCATCGACGGATTGAACACCCTCGTACGCGGTCAAAAATTGCCCGTGTTCTCTATGAGCGGCTTGCCGCACGCCGAGCTTGCGGCGCAGATCGCCCGTCAGGCTAAGGTGAGAAGCGGCGATTGCAAATTCGCCGTCGTGTTCGCGGCGATCGGTATTACCTTTGAAGAGGCGCAATATTTCGTGGACGATTTCAAGAAAACGGGCGCGATCGAGCGGACGGTACTGTTTACCAACCTTGCCAACGATCCCGCCGTCGAGCGTATCTCCACGCCCCGTATGGCGCTTACCTGCGCGGAGTATCTCGCGTTTGAAAAGGGTATGCACGTGCTCGTCATTATGACGGATATCACCAACTACGCCGAGGCGCTTCGCGAGGTGTCGGCGGCAAGACGCGAAGTCCCCGGACGACGCGGTTATCCGGGGTATTTATACACCGATCTTGCGAGCCTGTACGAGCGTGCGGGGCGTATTCGCGGCAAGGAGGGGTCGATCACGCAAATTCCCATTTTGACCATGCCCGAGGACGATAAAACGCATCCTATTCCCGACTTGACGGGGTATATCACCGAGGGGCAGATCATTCTTTCGCGTGATCTATATAAGCGCGGTATCAATCCGCCTATCGACGTTTTACCCTCCCTTTCCCGTTTGAAGGATAAGGGTATCGGTAAAAACAAGACGCGCGAGGACCACGCGGATACGATGAACCAGCTGTTTGCGGCGTACGCGCGCGGTAAGGAAGCCAAGGAGCTTTCCGCGATCTTGGGCGAAGCGGCGTTGTCCGATACGGATAAGCTGTACGCGAAGTTTGCGCAGGCGTTTGAGGAAAGGTATATCTCGCAGGGCTTTACGGCGGAAAGAACGATCGAGGAAACGCTTGCGCTCGGTTGGGAGCTGCTTCGTATCCTGCCCAAGAGCGAGTTGAAGCGTATCCGCACCGAGTATATCGAAAAATATATGAAGGACGAGGAAAATGGCAAGGCTTAACGTAAACCCTACGCGTATGGAGCTGAAAAAGCTCAAAGCACGGCTTTCCACAGCCGTTCGCGGTCATAAGCTTTTGAAGGATAAATCGGACGAGATGGTGCGCCGTTTTACCGTCGTTTTACGCGAAGCGAAACGACTGAGAGAGGAAGTGGAAGCGGAGCTTAGCGAGGTGTTGAAGCAATTTTATATCGCGCGGAGCGTGACCCCCTCGTTCGAGGCGGAAACGGCGTTTGCGTTGCCTACGGCGAGCGTGGAGGCGGAGTGTACCACGCAAAGCGTTATGGGCGTGGAGGTGCCGAGGATCACTCTTGCGAGAGAAAAGCGTACGGGCGGTTTGCCGTACGCGTTTTCGGAAATCACGGGAGAGGCGGACTATTCGGTGCAAAAGGCGGCGGAGCTGCTGCCGAAAATGGTGGAGCTCGCGCAAACGGAAAAGACGGTGCGTATGCTTGCCGAGGAGATCGAGCGCAACAAGCGACGGGTCAACGCGTTGGAATACGTGATGATACCGCAGCTTGAAGAAACGATCAAGTATATCAAGGATAAATTGGACGAGAACGAACGCGCGGCGATCGTGCGGCTGATGAAAGTAAAAAGCAAAGCGTAAAATAAAGCCACGGAATTGTCGTAACGATTCCGTGGTTTTTTCTTATTTTTCCGCTTTGGTCAAGGTCAAGAGGATCGATTGGTTGTAATCCCCGAAATTTTTCCCGAACAGGTTGATGCCGCCGCGGTGGACGGCGTCTTTTTTTACGCCGATACTCAGTTTGATAAACGGGCGTTCGTTTAAGTGAAACTCGTCTATCGGCGTTTCGCTTACGGTCGAGCCGTTGAGAAACACGCCGTTTTTGGTGATCGTTATCTTTTTCAATTGTCCGTATTGCGTATTGCTCAAGCCGTGCGAATCGGGCGTAAATTTTCCCTGCCTGCCGCCGAAATCCCCGGGGGATAGAAAGGTGATCGCCTCCTTGTCGTTGATCTTGACGGTGATGTCGCTCGGCCAGTCGTTACGATAGTAGGCGATCTCCGAGCATACCTCGAAAGACAGCTCCAGCTTTACGACGTCTTCTTCGTAGAGCTTATTGGGGAAATTGTAGCTGACGAAACCGTGATCAAACCAAATCAATTCGGCGGCAAAGCGGTGGGTGGAGAAAAACTCGCTGGGCTTATCCACGTGCGGCTTTTCCGTTTCGCTCTCGTCGGCGTTTACGAACATACCGCAGGGCGCGGAAATATCCGCCTCAACGAATTGCCCCACGGGCATTTCCGTCGAAAAGGAAAGGGGACTTTCTTCCGCGATCATACCTGCGAAATTAAAGAGAATGGAAGTGATCTGTCGGTTGCACATCTTCACGTGCTTTTTCACGCCTTGTTGCGTGGAAACGAAAAGGATCTTGGCTTCCTCGAGAATGGAAATATGATTGCTCACGGTAGAAATAGGTATATTGAGCGTTTTGGATATCTCGTAAAT
>JAFURP010000021.1 GCA_017471785.1 Clostridia bacterium
GCAGTTCGGACTTGAAAAGGATGAAGATTTGCTGTTTGCGGCAGATTTGGTAGCGACGGTGGAAGAACATCGCGCTGAACTTATTCAGGGCATAGAAGAAGCCTGTCATCACTATCGTGAAAACCGTATCAATCCTACGGATAAGAGTATTTTGCTGATCGCGATGGCGGAAATCAAATATTTCGACGAGATCCCGCCCGTCGTATCCGTTTCGGAGGCTACGGGACTCGCAAAAAAATATTCCACCGAAAAGAGCGCCGATTTCGTAAACGGCGTGCTTTCGGGCGTAATCAATAAAAAATCGGTGTAAAAGATGAAAATTATTGACGGAAAGGCTTTGGCTGCTACTCTTCGCGCCGAGCTGAAAGACAAAATCGAAAATTCGAATATTCAACCGGGGCTTGCCGTCGTGATCGTCGGGAACGATCCTGCTTCCCGTATATACGTTCGGAATAAGATCAAAGCGTGCGGTGAGATCGGTATCCGCTCCTTTTCTTACGAACTGCCCGAAACGGCGACGCAAAAGGAAGTGGAGGATTTGCTCGACGCTTTAGCGGAAAAGGACGAGATACACGGGATCTTATTGCAGCTGCCTTTGCCCAAAGGCTTGGATAGCGAAGCGGCGATGGCGCATATTCCTTTTGAAAAGGACGTGGACGGTTTTTCCGCTGAGAATTTGGGGCTGTTAACGTTGCATAAAGAGAAGGTGGTGGCTTGTACGCCCCTCGGCATTATGAAGATACTTGAAAACGAAGGGGTGGACCTTTGCGGTAAGCACGCCGTCGTGATCGGGAGAAGCGATACGGTGGGCAAGCCTATGGCAATGCTGTTGCTCAACGCAAACGCTACCGTAACCGTATGCCACAGCAAAACGGTCGACCTCAAAGCAATTTGCAGGACGGCGGACGTACTCGTTTCCGCCGTTGGAAAAGCCAAATTCGTTACGGCGGATATGGTCAAAGAGGGCGCGGTCGTGATCGACGTGGGTATGAACCGCGACGAGGACGGAAAGCTTTGCGGCGACGTGGATTTTGAAAACGTCAAAGAAAAAACCTCTTGCATCACTCCCGTTCCCGGCGGCGTAGGTCCTATGACGATCACTATGCTTATGTATAATACGTGTATAACGGCGTTTAAGGAGTAAAAAGATTGAGCAGTTTTGATCTTCGTTATGAAAATTATTTATCCGCGTTCGAGGCGTATTTAAGCGCCTACGCGGACAAGCTTGTTACTCGTCCTGCGATTTTGGGCGAAAGTATGAAGTACAGTTTGCAAAACGGCGGCAAAAGGGTGCGCCCCGTGCTCGCCTTGGCGGTGGCGGAAACGCTCGAGCTTCCGAAAGAGGAGATCTTGCCCTTTGCCTTGGCGTTGGAGATGATACACGCCTATTCGCTCGTGCACGACGATCTGCCGGCTATGGATAACGACGATTTCCGTCGTGGGAAACCCTCCAATCATAAGGCTTTTGGGGAAGCGAATGCGATCTTGGCAGGCGACGGGCTTTTGAACGAAGCCTACGCCCTGTGTTTTAACGAGAGCATGAAAGGGGAAAAATACGCTTTGGCGGCGAAGTTTCTCAACGAGTGCGCCGGTGTGTACGGTATGATCGCCGGTCAATCCGCGGATATGCAGTTTTCCCAAAGCGGCAAAGAGGTTACTGAAGAAGAGCTTGCGTATATTTACGAGCATAAAACGGGCAAGCTTTTGCTTGCGCCCGTCGTGATAGCGGGGATATTGAGCGGTAATAAGTATTATTTGTCCTTAGAAAGGTTTGGGAAATTGCTCGGTAAGCTTTTCCAAATGACGGACGATATTTTGGACGTTACGGGGAATTTCGACGAGCTGGGCAAATCCGTTGGAAAGGACGAGGAGGAAAACAAGCTCACCTGCGTACGCTTATACGGCTTGGAGGGGGCGAAGATCCGCGCGGATATGTGCGCTGCCGATTGTCACGCCGTACTGGAGGGCGTGGAAGGGGATACGAGCTTTTTACACGATTTGGTGGATTTCGTCCGCACACGCAGTAAATAACGCCGCTCCTATTGAGGATATCTTATGTTAAAAAAGTTACAAAACGCTTCCATTAAAAATTGTACGAGAAACGAGCTGAACGTCGTTTGTGACGAATTGCGCCGCGTGATTTACGAAACGGTTATGCAATGCGGCGGACACCTTGCCTCCAATCTCGGCGCGGTGGAATCCACCGTAGCGCTTTTTTACGTGTTTGATTTCCCCAACGATAAGATCGTTTTCGACGTAGGGCATCAATGCTATGCGTACAAGCTGTTAAGCGGTAGATTGGATAGATTCTCCACGCTCCGTAAGGCGGGGGGGATTTCGGGCTTTCCCAAGCGTACGGAAAGCGTTTACGACGCCTACGACACGGGGCACGCCGGTACTTCCGTTTCCGCTGCGATCGGGTTGGCTAAGGCAAGGGATCTACAGGGCGAAAGCCGCAATATTATCGCATATATCGGCGACGGCTCTTTCAATAACGGTTTGGTGTACGAAGCGCTCAGCAGCTTGAAAATTTTGAATACGAATATCCTGATTATCCTCAACGATAACGGTATGTCCATTTCTCCGACGGTAGGCGGTATGTACGATATTCTTTCGCAGATCAAGGATAGCGAAAAACGGGAAAATATCCGTTTGCTCGAAAGCTTCGGGCTTACCTATCTCGGCGTAAAGGACGGCAACGACGTAGACGAAATGGTGGACGCGTTGACGGAAGCGAAAGCGCTCTTGAAAAACGGCTCGGTGCTACTGCATATTGCGACGAAAAAGGGAAAGGGCTACGAGTTCAGTGAGGAGCATCCCACGAATACGCACGGCGTACCGCCCGTTGGATCGCCTAAAGAAAAGGAATATTCGGAGGTCTTGGGCGAAAGTCTTTGCGATTTAGCGCAAAAAGACGGTAAGATCACCGTCGTATCGGCGGCAATGAAGGAGGCGTTGGGGCTTAGCGAATTTTTTGAAAAATACCCCGACCGCGCCTTTGACGTGGGGATTTGCGAGGAAAACGCTTCCGTGCTTTGCGCTTCTATGGCGACGGGGGGCTTAAAGCCTTATTACGCGATCTATTCCACTTTTTTACAACGTGCGTTCGACGAGATCATTCACGACGTTTGCGCGCAGGATACGGCGGTTACTTTTTGTATCGACAGGGCGGGGATCTCCGGCTCGGACGGGGAAACGCATCAAGGCGTTTTCGATTTATCCTATCTTTCGCTTATCCCCAATTTGACGATCGCCGTGCCCAAGGACACGGAAGAATTGAAAAGGTTGATGGAGTTCAGCGCGTCCTATCCCCATCCGCTCGCCATTCGCTATCCCCGTGCGGGGAAGGTCGTTTTCGATGCCAACGACGCGGAGATAAAGGTGGGAAAATGGGAGTATTTGCACCGCGAGAACCAAGCTGCAAGTGCAAAAGCTACCGTGATCGCCACGGGGGAACGCAGCTTGATAGTGGCGATGAAAGCGTTGCAAAACCTTAAAAACAAAGGGCTTGGCTTTGACGTGGTTAACGCACGGTTCGTAAAGCCTTTGGATATCGAGCTTTTGAATAATTTACAAAGCGAATACGTCGTTACGATCGAGGACAACGTATTTTTAGGCGGTTTGGGCGCTATGATCGACGGAGCGCTCGTGCAAAGCGGAAAGCCTTGTAAGGTCAAGAATTTCGCCTATCGCGACGAATTTATACCGCAAGGCAAGGTATGCGACCTACAAAGAGAATACGGCGTAAATTGCAAGGATATCGAAGCGTATCTATCGGAAGTGCTTGCATGAGAGCGGATAAATATTTTGCCGACCGCTTCGGCTCTCGCACGAAAGCGGCGGAAGCGATCGAAAAGGGTTTAGTCCTCGTGAACGGCAAGTCCGTTCGCCCCAAGGACGAGATCAAGGAAACGGACGAAATTACGTTCGTACGGGCGGAGGAATATTTCGTTTCCAACGGCGGATATAAGCTCGCGCGCGCCGTAAAAAACTTTGCGATCGACTGTAAAAATAAGATTTTCGTGGATATCGGGGCGAGTACGGGCGGATTTACCGATTGCTTGCTACAAAACGGCGCGGCGAAAGTGTACGCCGTGGACGTGGGAGAAAGCTTGCTGCATGAAAGTCTTTTAACGAACGACAAGATCGTTCGAATGGAGAATACGAACGCGCGTTATTTGACGAAAGAGGATTTTTCGGACGCGATCGACGGGATCGTAACGGACGTCAGCTTTATTTCTTTGCGATTGATCTTTCCCGTTATAAAAGCCGTTTTAAGCGATCGGGGCTTTGGAATAGTGCTTGTCAAGCCGCAATTCGAATGCGAGAAAAAGCATATCGGCAAGAGCGGTATCGTTGCGCCGTCGGCTCATTCTTCGATCGTGAAAAAAATACTTGCCTATGCAAGCGAAAACGGGTTATATCCTTTCGGGATCGTCAACGCGCCCGTTCGAAAGGGAAAGAATATCGAATACGTCTTATATCTTAAAGGCACGCCTAAGGATAAGCTTTCCGATCAACAAATCATAGAAGAAGTAAAAGCGCTCGTTACCAAATACGCCGCGGGCGAATTAACGTAAATACGTTGGTGAAAAGATGAAAATCGGGGTACTCGGTAAAATTACAAAAGTAAAAAGCGAAGCCGTAATAGAGGAGCTCGTAGCGTTTTTGCGCGATTTAGGGCATGAAACGGTGCGTTTTTCTACGCCTTCCGATATTAAGAACGTCGACGTGGTCGTCATTCTTGGCGGCGACGGGGCGATCTTGCACTCCGCCGTTTGCGCGGCGAAAAATAACGTTAAGATCATTGGCGTCAATTACGGTAACGTCGGATTTTTAACGGAGTACGAGAAGGACGAGGGCGCGCATATCAAGGAATTGCTTGCGCAATTGGAAAAAGGGGTTTGCCGTATTTTGAAACGCACGCTTTTGCAATGCGAGGTGGGAGGTAAAACCTTTTACGCGCTCAACGAGATCGCTTTGCAAAGGGATTACGGCGTGTCTACGGCGAAGCCTACGCAGATATTGCGTTTGAAAATATCTTCGCAAGAGGGCGAGTATCTCGTCTCGGGGGACGGCTTATTAGCTTGTACGCCGACCGGTTCGACGGCGTATTCGCTGTCGGCGGGAGGGGCTATCCTAACGCCCGAAGCGCCCGTATTTATGATGACGCCCATTTGCGCCTTTTCACGGCGTACGCGCCCGACGGTGTTTTCCGATTCGGAGGAGTTTACGGTTAGTGTTATGCGTGGTAGAGCAATTTTGTTGGCTGACGGGCTCGTTGTTGCCACCGTGCCCGAAAACGCGGAAATTTGCATTAAAAAAGCGCCTTTTACGGCGGATTTTCCGACGAGAGCCAATTCGGATTTTTTTGCAAAGGTAAGGAATAAATTGAACGATTAAATATAACGAAAGATAAAAGGAGTAGGGAAAATGTTACGTTCGGCAAGACACGCCAAAATTTTAGAGATCATTTCTCGCAAGGAGATCGAAACGCAAGAGGAGCTTTGCTCGGAGCTTAACGCGCTCAATCTCGTGGTAACGCAAGCTACCATTTCGCGCGATATTCGCGATTTACATTTGTTTAAGGTCGCGGGTATTGAAAAAAAATACCGTTACGCCTACATAAACGACGGCGAAAGCGAGATCTCGCCCAAAATGAAAGGGCTTTTCCGTGATTGCGTTATCTCGATCAAATCGGCTAAAAATCTCGTCGTTGTGAAAACGCTCACGGGAAACGGCGCAAACGCGGGCGCGGTGGTAGATAAGCTCAATTATAACGGCGTCGTCGGCTCGGTTGCGGGCGACGATACGCTTTTAATCGTTTGCGAGGACGACGATAGCGCGGTATTGATCGTAAACAAAATCAACGAATTTATGAAATAAGGGAAAGGTATGTTATCCAAGCTCACCATTAAAAACGTAGCGTTGATCGAAAACGCGGATATCACGTTTGACTACGGCTTAAACGTACTTTCGGGCGAAACGGGCGCGGGAAAATCGGTTATTCTCGATTCCGTTAATTTCGTTTTGGGTGCGAAAGCCGATCGGTCTATGATTCGTTACGGAGAAACGGAGTGTATGGTGAAGGCGGAGTTTTTCGTTGCGGAGAATGCCAAGGCGGTGGCAGTTCTTCGCGATATGGATATCGATTCGGACGGTGAGATCGTAATTTCCCGAAAATTCTCCGAAAACGGTAAGAACGCGGTAAAAATCAACGGTAATACGGTTACGGCGACGATGCTTCGCAGAGTCACCGATTGCCTAGTGGACGTACACGGGCAAAGCGAGCATTTCTTTTTATTAAAGGAAAGCAATCAGTTAAAGACCCTCGACGAGGTGGTCGGGGAAGCGCTCGTGCCTGAAAAACAAGAATTACAGGCGCTGTTGCACGAAAACCGTGAGATTGACGAGCAAATCGCCCTGCTGGGCGGCGACGAAAAGGAACGCGGTCGGCGTTTGGATGTCCTGAAATTTCAAATAGAGGAGATCCAAGCGGTGGATTTGAAGGAGGGCGAGGAGGAGGAATTGCTCGCCAAACGCAATAAGATCAAAAATCTCGAAAAGATCATTTCCGCTTTACGCGAAGCGACGGAGCGTTTATCGGGAGAGGGCGGCGTGCTCGACGGCTTGCGCGTATCCTCGCGCGCTTTATCGTCCGTGATCAAGCTGGACGAGGGCTACGAAAACGCGTATGAGAAGTTAGATAGTCTTGCTATCGAGGCGGACGACGTGGCGGAAACGTTGTCGGATATGGCGGACGAGCTGTATTTTGACGAAAACGAGGCGGAGGAAACGGAAACGCGCTTGGACGTTATCCGCGGCTTAAAACGAAAATACGGGGCGAATAAAGAGGAAATAGACGACTATTTGCAAACGATCGTCAAAGAATACGAGCTGTTATCCGATTGCGAGGGGCAATACGCGCTTTTGACTGCGAAAAAAGAAAAAGTCTTGAAAAAGATATATCGAATTTGCCGTAATATTACCGAGCTTCGTAAAACGCACGGCGCGGCGTTTTGTAAACGCGTAACCGAGGAATTAAAAACGTTAAACATTGAACACGCGCAATTCGAGATCGAATTCGACGAATATACGCAAGAGGACGCGAAAAATGCGACCGCAAGCGGCTTGGACGGCATACGATTTTTGTTTTCGGCAAATGCGGGCGAGCCTATGAAACCGCTTGGAAAGATCATCAGCGGCGGCGAGATGAGCCGATTTATGTTGGCGGTCAAAACGCAGCTTTCGTCCGTGAACGAGATCTCCACGTATATATTTGACGAAATCGACGCGGGTATCAGCGGAAAAACGGCGAAGGTGGTAGGCGAGAAGCTTGCGCGCATTGCTAAAAATACCCAAATTATCGCCGTTTCGCATTTGGCGCAAATCGCGGCGATGAGCGACAATGAATTTTTGATCGAAAAGCGCGAGGAGAAGAATAAGACCTTGACCTACGTGTATGCGCTTGACGAAAGAAGTAAAATACAAGAGATCGTGCGGTTGCTCGGCGGTACGGAAACGGACGAATACGCCTTAAAGCACGCGGAGGAATTGTTAAAACAGGCAAAAGAATACAAGCGTACCATTTCTTGATGAAGTCACGGTTTTAACTTTTTTGTAAAAAACGGAATAGAACGACTCGATTTACACAAATTACCTTTAACGGAGGGAAATTATGCGTAAATTGAGTCTTTTTCTTTTAGGAGCATTATTATCTTTCGCGTTTATAATCGGTGGCTTCGGTTCCGTCACCGCATCCGCAAACGCGGCGACGGTATATATAGGAGGAATGTCGGCAGGATTTACGCTGAAATCGGGAAGTCCGCAAATCGTCGGGCTTTGTGAGGTGATGACGGAAAGCGGAATGGTCGCGCCTGCCTTGAACGCAGGCTTGCGTACGGGCGATCGTATCCTCTCCGTTAACGGCATAAAAATAGAAACGATCGAGCAATTAAACAAGATCATCGACACCAGCCAAGGCAAGGAGCTTACCGCGGAGATCCAAAGGGGGGACGAGACGTTTAACGTTTCGTTGTCTCCCGTAAAAGATAAAGTGGGCGGCCGTTATAAAATCGGTATTCTCGCACGCGACAGCGTTTCGGGGATCGGTACTGTTACCTATATAGATAAGAATAAAGGTCGTTTCGGTGCGCTTGGGCATTCCGTCGTGGGGGAAAATAAAAGAGAACTGAAAATATCGGATGGAAACGTATATGCGTGCAGTATCGTAGGCGTTAACAAAGGTGTACGCGGTAAAGCGGGAGAGCTTCGCGGTATGTTTTTAAGCGATAAGACGCTCGGGAGAGCGGAAAAACTGTGTTATTGCGGTATTTTCGGGGAGCTTTCGGAGGATTTCAGCGTAAACGGCTTGCTTTGCGCGGAAGCCGATTCTTCCGAAGCCACTTTAGGGAATGCGTATATCTATTCTACGGTAGAAGGAGTAACTCCCGTTCGGTACGAAATAGAAATCGTTAAAGTGGATAGGCAAAACAAAGAGAATAAGAACTACGTAATAAAAATTACGGACGAGGATCTGATATCGCAAACGGGTGGAATCGTACAAGGTATGAGCGGCAGTCCGATCATACAAAACGGTAAATTGATAGGGGCGATAACGCACGTATTTTTGAACGATCCCACGAGAGGGTATGGGATCGATATCCAAACGATGCTACAAGAATAACGAAAATTATGCCACGCATAATAATTATGTGTAACATAGTAGTTTAATAATGTCTAACAAAATAGAAGATGGAGGGGGAATATGAAAAAATCGGTAGGCGCGCTGCTTTGCGCGACGATAGCGTTAGGGATTATCGGGGTCAATTCGAGCGTAAAAGGCTTGGAAACGCCCGTTTATACGCAAGCGGAAAGCATATATTGCGAAAATGAAAATTCGGCAAAAACGGTAGAGGTAGAGGAAAGGAGCGCGGTAAATTTGCAGCTTCGAGCCAAATCCTCCTATTTGATGGATTACGGAACGGGTACGCAAATTTACGCGCAAAACGAAACGGCGCATTTGCCGATCGCGAGTATGTGTAAGATCATGACGTTGATCTTATGCTTTGACGCCGTGGACGCAGGCACGCTTGATTTGGACGAAACGGTTTGTATCAGCGAAAGGGCGGCTTCCATGGGCGGATCACAGGTTTTTTTAGAGGCAAACGCGAGCTATCCCGTAAAAGAATTGATAAAAAGCATCGTCGTATGCTCGGCAAACGACAGCTGCGTGGCGATGGCGGAAAGGTTGGCGGGAAGCGAGGACGTCTTTATCGATCAAATGAACGAGCGTGCAAGATCGCTCGGGGCGACGGATACCTTGTTTGCAAATTGTACGGGATTGCCTAAGGATCCACAATATTCGTGCGCAAAAGACGTGGCGCTGATGTTAAGAGAATTACTCCGACACGAGGAATATTACGAATTCGGTAAGGTTTGGATGGATAAATTTCAGCATCCCGAGGGAAGATATACCGAAATTACCAATACCAACAAGCTGGTGCGTTTTTACGACGGGTGCGACGGCGGTAAAACGGGATTTACCAACCAAGCTGGGTTTTGTCTTGCCGCTACGGCAAAGCGCAAGGATATGCGCGTAATTTCCGTCGTTATCGGCGAGGAGAGCAGCGCAAACCGTTTCGAGGACGTGCGTACGATGTTTGATTACGCCTTTGCGAACTATTCCGTTTCACCTATCGTAGAAGCGAATATTCCTATGGAACAAACGGCTTGCGTCAACGGTGGTAAGGCAAAAACGGTCGCCGTTTATCCCGTGCGTTCGTCGTACGCGTTTACGAAGCGCGGTGAAAAAGCCAATATAACCATCGAACCCGTCCTGACCGAGCTTCGCGCGCCCGTTGAAAAAGGACAAGCGGCAGGCGAGATCGTCGTTTATAAGGACAACGTGGAGATAGATAGGGTGGCGCTCGTAACGCAGGACGCGGTGGCTAAAGCGACCTTTTGGGACAGGCTTAAAGACGTTGCGAAAAATTGGTGCGCCCGTAAATAAACGAATATAAAAGTGAAAGTCCGCTTTTTTCGAAAAAAATTTCGAGAAAAACGGATTTTTTCATAGAAAAAGGGCTTTGCACTCTTGCATTTTACCCGTAAATTTGATACAATAATTACGTATTCATTTTGACGAGGATCATACGATGAACGAGAGAGAAACCTTGAAAATCAACGAAAAGGGACATTTGGAGATCGGCGGCGCGGATTGCGTGGATTTGGCGAGCAAATTCGGTACGCCGTTGTACGTTTTCGACGAGGCGTATATTCGAAAAATGATGCGCGTATATCGCGAAACGCTTGCGAAAAAATACGACGGAAACGGGCTTGTATTATACGCGTCCAAAGCGTTTTCCTGTCAAGCGGTCTATCGCATCGCGGACGAAGAAAATATCGGTATCGACGTGGTTTCGGGGGGTGAGCTGTATACCGCTTTGAAAGCCGGTTTTCCTGCGGAAAAGATCTATATGCACGGCAACAACAAGCTCGATTACGAGATCGGGGAGGCGTTGGACGCGGGGATCGGCTGTATCGTTGCGGACGCCTATTCGGAGATCGATAAAATAGACGCGGAAGCCGCAAAGCGCGGAAAAACGCAAAAAATCTTGCTCCGCATTAACCCCGGGGTGGAGGCGCATACGCACGCGTTCGTGCAAACGGCGACGACGGACAGTAAGTTCGGTTTTTCTCTTGCGGACGGTACGGCGGAATCGGCAACGGCGTACGCGTTAAATAAAAAGCACGTAAGGCTCGAGGGATATCATTGTCATATCGGCTCGCAAATATTCGAAAAGCAATCGTTTGTGATCGCGGTGGAAAAATGTATAGATTTTGCCGCGGAAATGAAGCAAAAATACGGTTTTCTTTTGCAAACGCTCAATCTTGGAGGCGGTTACGGGATTTGGTATACCGACGAGGATAAAAAGATAGCGCCCGAGGGATATGCGGAATATGTGGAAGCTTTGATCGAAGCCGTGAAAGCCAAAGCGGCGGAGAAAGGTTTGTCGTTACCCTTTTTGCTGATCGAGCCGGGTCGCTCCATCGTCGGAGAAGCGGGGATAACGCTATATACGGTGGGGGCGATCAAGGATATTCCAGCCGTAAAAAAATATATAGCGGTGGACGGCGGTATGTTTGATAATCCGCGGTACGCTTTATATCAATCCAAGTATACGCCCGTATTGGCAAACCGCGCCGACGAAGAATGTACCGAAATCGTTACGATCGCGGGTAAATGTTGCGAAAGCGGCGATTTGATAGCGGTCAACGTTTCGTTGCCCAAAGCGGAAACGGGAGATATTCTCGCCGTTCTTTCGACGGGGGCTTACAACTATTCGATGGCTATGAATTACAATCGGAATATGATCCCTCCTTGCATACTCGTCAACGCAGGGAAGGCGGAGTATATCGTAAAGCCGCAATCGTACGAGGACGTCAACCGCAACGACGTGATCCCCGAAAGATTAAAAAAGACGAAATAACGCATTTTTCGTTCTCCACGGCTTTTTGAAAACGGAATTTCTTCAAATATACACCTGCCATACTTGCGTTTTTCGCGAGAATGTGCTATAATAGCGTAGCTATGGAACAGTTTTTATCCTATTTGATCGTGCTTTTGGCACAATTTATAGCGGTTATGGCGGTCGTTACCGTGCACGAGTACGCTCACGCGTTTGCGGCGTATAAATGCGGCGATCCGACTGCAAAATTTTCGGGGCGAATGTCCTTAAATCCCATGCGGCATTTCGATCCGCTCGGTATTTTGATGTTTGCCGTGGTCGGCTTCGGCTGGGCAAAACCGGTGCCTATCAATCCGAATAATTTTAACGATTATAAAAAGGGGAGCTTGTGGACTTCGGCGGCAGGCGTGATCGCCAACTATTTAACGGCGTTTTTATTCTATCCGCTGTTCGTGCTCGTGTTTTATTATTTGCTTCCGCCTTTGCAGGGGAAATACGCGGCGAATTTTCTTTATTACCTTTTTAACGGGCTCGTCGTATTTTCGCTTTCCTTTTGCGTATTCAATTTATTGCCCGTCTATCCGCTCGACGGTTTTCGTATCTTGGACGCGGCGAATACCAAGCGCGGTAAGGTATATTGGTTCTTGAAACAGTACGGCTATCACGTTTTGCTCGGCTTGATCTTATTGCATTTTTTGGCGGGTAGATTGCCGTTTTTAGGATATATCGATTTACTCGGTTACGCGCTTGATTTTGCTATCGGCGTGTTTGGTAAACCGATCACGGCGTTTTGGAATTGGATTTTCGGGCTGTTCGGATTAAACGTGCCGTTTATATTTTAGGAGTTAACAATGGAAAAGGAAAAGCTGACCGTTGCTTCGGTCAAAAATTTCGAAACGGAAGTGGATTATACGACCGTCCTCGATAACTTCGAGGGGCCGCTCGATCTACTGCTGTATCTTATCAAACAGGAAGAGATCGAGATCAAGGATATTTTCGTGTCGCAGGTAACCGAGCAGTTCCTTTCCTATATGAAAGGCTTGGAATATCTCGATATGGAAAAGGCGAGCGAATATTTGAATATCGCCGCGACGATCATCGATATCAAGGCGCGTAGCCTCGTGCCGCTTTACGACGAGGAATGGACGGACGACGGTATGGACGACGATTTCGACGATCGATACAATCCCGAGCGGGAGCTTATTCAGGCGTTGGAGGAATACCAAACGGCGAAAAAGCTGAAAGAACGCGAAACGATCGGATACATATTCAAAGAGCCGGATAAGGAATTTACCGCGACGAAGGTGCAGTATTCGGATATGACGCTCGACGGTTTGATGAAAGCGTTTACGAAAATGATGCTTCGTTTGGAGAGCAAAAAACGCGATACGCCGCCGCCCCGTGAGATTCCCAAGGACGTTTACACCGTGCGCGATAAGATCAAGCACATTCGCGAACGGGTGCTGCAAGCGGAAGCTACGCAGTTTGAAGAACTGTTTAACGAGGATTCGACCAAACCGGAGATCGTTACCACCTTTCAAGCGCTTTTGGAGCTTTTGAAGCACCAATTTATATTGGTAGAGCAGGGGGATCTTTTCTCCTCCATCATTATTAAGAAAAATCCCAATAGAAGAGAGGACGAAGAAATTGGAGAAATTGACGAATATAATTGAGGCAATACTGTTTGCGTCGGGCGACGCCGTTCCCATCGAGCTACTCCGCGAAAAGCTGGAGATCACCAAGCGCGAAGCGGACGAAGCGATTCGCCAGCTGGAGAAAAAATATACGGGAGATTGCGGTATTCGGCTTTTGCATTTCAACCACAAATTGCAATTTGCAACCAATCCCGATTATAAAGATACCGTGTCGTTGGTGCTTGCGCCCATTCGCGAAAAGGAATTTACGCGCACTATTTTGGAATGTGCGGCGATCATTGCGTATAAACAACCGATCACCCGTAGCGAATTGGAGGGGGTACGCGGCGTGAACAGCGACTACGCGATCACCACGCTGTTGAGCTTGGATATGATCACTCCCTGCGGCGTGCGGAATACGGCAGGTAAACCCGTAGAATACGCAACGACGGATAATTTCTTAAAGCGGTTTAAGCTTAAATCGCTTTCCGAGCTTCCCGACTATCAGGAATTGATGCACAAGATCGCGGAGATGAGCGCTTCGTTTGAAACCGAAAGCAATTATCTTTACGAAAAGGACGTTTACGACCCCGATAACGATCCCGAGCTGCAGCAGGATTTGGGCGAAGCGGTGCCGTCGGTAGAGCCTGAACAAAAGGACGGTTTTGAAGTACCCGAATTTTTGAGGGATATTCAAGACGACATCATTAAAATTCAATAAAAACGCAAACGAAAGGTACATATTTTTAAGCGACCTGCCCATATTGTTGATATGAGCAGGTCGTTTTTGTATGCGGTGCTTATCCTATTATCCACGGCGTTTCTACTCTTTTTTCCGATCGTGATCGAATCGGACACGCATTTGGACCTAAATCGCAAAAAATGCGGGTTTGCCGTCTTTGCGTTCAAACGGATCAAGCTGATCGGCGGTTATATTGCAACTTACGACGGTGGACTCGCCTTGCACGTATCCAAAAAGAACGCTATTTTGATTCCGTATTCACAAATGGATAGCGAGCGTAAACGCTTTTCTTTTATACGGACCTTTCGACTGATATCCTTTCGTTTGACGACGGAAACGGGCGCGGAATATTTGTTGCCCGTGGGATTGATCCATACGGCGCTGCGAGCTTGTTTTTTTGCGATCGGAGGCGATAAGGATAAAATCGAAAACAATTTGTGGTTGACGGACGGGGATACCCTGCGCGTTTCCCTTAATTTCGTAATATTCTTCAATTTATATATTTTGCTCAAAAACTTTTTGAAATTCTTAAAGGAGAAAATAAAAATATTATGGCGGAAAAAAATGAAAAAATCAACGGCTTGATCAACGCTTCCATCGATAATCTCGGCGGACTTGCCGACGTGAATACCATTATCGGTCAACCCATCGTTACGGCGAGCGGTTATCAGATCATACCCTTTTCCAAGGTAACGATGGGCAACCTTTCGGGCGGTGGCGAATACGGCGACGTGAAGGTGGTCAAGGAGATCGACGCGCTTCCGTTCGCCGGCGGCAGCGGCGCGGTGATCAGTATGAAGCCTATGGGATTTTTGGTAGACGACGGAACGTCTTGTCGCATTATGCGCGTGACTGACGAACCGATCGATAATTTGATCGAAAGGGCGGGGGAAATCCTTCGCGAAGTGATGGCGAAAAAAGATTGATATGGGAAAAAGGTCTTTTTCATTTCGACTGCTTTTTGCCTGCTTTCTCGCGACAAACGCTTGCACGTTGACGACGCCTATGAAAAAATATATGCAAACGAGCGCAAGTGTGCAAGCGTGGACGGAAGCGAAAGCGGAATGCGTTATGGAACTGAACAGCCGCCGCATCTTATACGCCGCGCACGCCGATACACGTTTGCCGATGGCAAGTACGACCAAGATACTCACCGCCGCTACCATTTTGGAATATTGCGATAATTTGCGAGAGGAAATAACGATCCCTGCGGAAGCGGCGGGCGTGGAGGGCTCTTCGGTGTATTTGAAAAGCGGCGATATCTATACCGTGGAGGATTTGCTTTACGGCTTGATGTTGCGTTCGGGGAACGATTGCGCGACGGCGCTAGCCTTGCGGTTTGGCGGCAGTATCGGCGGTTTTTCCGCAAAAATGAATACGCTGGCGCAAGCGGCAGGGGCGTTAGAGAGCAATTTTGAAAATCCGCACGGCTTACCTTGCGCCGAGCATTATACCACGGCAAAGGATTTGAGCTATATAACCTGCTACGCTATGCAGGATCCCGTCTTTCAAAAGATCGTAGCAACGAAATATTACGAGCCGCGTCATTGGCAAAATAAAAATAAAATGCTTCGCTTGTACGAGGGTGGTATCGGGGTGAAAACGGGTTACACAAAGGCGGCAGGGCGGTGCTTGGTTTCCGCTGCAAAACGGGGGGATATGACGCTCGTATGCACGCTATTGAATTGTCCGACGACCTACGAGCGGACGATAAAATTATTCGACGACGCGTTCGCCGCCTATCAAAACGTGCTTCTCGTGAAAGCGGACGAGCCGTTTACGCTTACCGACGGCAAAAAGACGGTGCAATGCGTTACGGAAAAAGACTTTTATTATCCTCTTTTACAGGACGAACGGTCGCTTGTGGAGATCAAGGCGAAAAGCGTAAACGTTAAAAAATCGGAAAAAATCGTAGGACAATTGGAAATATATCTTGCAAAACGGTTGCTTTTTTCGGCAAATTTATATAAACTATAAGTGTAAAATTCAAACGGAAAGGCAAACGAATGAGAATCAATAAGTTTTTAGCGGAAAAAGGCGTCGCGAGCCGCCGTCATGCGGACGAAATGATCGCGGCGGGAAGAGTGCAGATCAACGGCGTCGTAGCCACGCTCGGCGCAAGCGTAGAGGAAACGGACGAGGTATTTCTCGACGGACAACCGATCGCGCAGGGTGAAAAGAAAGAAGAATTTTATATTATGAATAAACCCAAAGGTGTGATTTGCAGCGTTTCGGACGATCGGGGTAGAAAGACGGTAATGCAGCTGTTGCCTGAAACGGTCGGGAGAGTATTTCCCGTCGGTCGGCTTGATTACGAGACGGAGGGGTTGTTGATATTGACCAACGACGGAGATACGGCGTACCGCTTAACGCACCCGTCGAACGAGATCCCGAAAACGTATATGGCTCGTATTGAGGGTACGATGACGGAGAAAGACCTGAATCGGATACGTTCGGGAGTGGAATTGGACGGCGTTATGACGAAAAAATGTAAGGCGCATATCGTAGAAACGAATAAAGCGTATACCAAGGTGCATATCACTATCACGGAGGGTAGGAACCGTCAAGTTCGCCGTATGTTCGAAGCGATCGGACGCAACGTCGAGTTTTTGAAGCGGATCAGTATCGGTAAATTGAAGCTCACGGGGCTTGACAGAGGGCAGGTACGCGCGCTTACCGAAGAAGAAATTCTCTATTTGAAAGGACTTTAATGAAAAAATCCCCGATTTCGGTTAGAAAATCGGGGATAATATTTTATACGCCTTTTTAAGAGCGGTAATTACGCATTAAACCGACGACCTTGCCGAGAATGGTAACCTCTCCGTCCTCAAAAACCATATCGGATAACGCCTCGTTTTCGGGGTGCAATACGATCTTGCCGTTTCTACGGAATAAACGTTTGACCGTCGCGGCTTCTTCTTCGCTGACGAGCGCAACGACGATATCGCCGTCAAGCGCCGTTTGTTGACGGCGTACGATGATCTTATCGCCGTCCTCGATGCCCGCATCGATCATAGAGGTACCTTGCACGCGAAGCATAAATATCTCTTCGCCCTTAAATTCGCCCACGGGAAAAGTGTAATAATCCTCGTAATTTTCATAAGCAAAGATGGGTTGACCGGCGGTAACGGTACCCACGAGCGGAACGGTCACGCCCGTACCTTTTCCAATGGTAACGGCGCGTTTTTTATTTTCCGTCTTATTCAAATAGCCTTTCGTTTGTAATTTTTCGATATAGCTATGCACGGTCGCGGTGGATTTGATCCCACATTCCTTACCGATCTCGCGAACGGAGGGCGTGTAGCCGTTCTCCTCGGAAAACTTACGTATATAGTCCATAACCTTTATCAATTTTTGTTCGTTTACCATAAACTTCACCTCGTCGGGCTATTCTTGTTATTATTATAACATACTTTTTTTGAAAATGCAAACAAATGTTTATATAAAATGCTTGATTTTTCAAAATTTTATGCTATAATAGTAAAGAGGATAGAAACGAGAGGTTGATTATGAAAGGAACGGGTCGAACGGAATGTGTTTTATACGATAGGGAGTGTATCGGGTGCTTGGAGTGCGAAACCTGCGATTTGGATCCCAACAAGGCGTGCGATAATTGCGGTAAATGTATCGACGTGCAGGAATTTGCTTCTATCAAGATCGATAAAATCTACACCAACCCCGAAGAATATAAAGGAAAATAAACGAAAAGCTCGCAATAGCGAGCTTTTTTATATTCGTTCCCGTTCTTGAATGTATTCGACGAAAAGATCGGCGTAGCGCAGGGGGATCGTCGCGTATACCGTTTGTCCGTTGTCGGTAAATTCCAGCCGCCTTTCGACGAGATATTGCTTTTGCTTGGCGTATTCCGCCGATTTTCCATAGGGGATAAACAGCGTGCAAAACAGGTATTCGCCGCTGAATTGCTGCAAGATCGCCCGTTTCAAGCCCTCGATACCCTTGTTTTCTTTTGCGGAAACGGCTATGCTCTCTTGCGGAAAAACGGAAAGGTCGCGAACGCTTTCGCTCTTATTCATAACGACGAGATAGGGGGAAGCGAATTGCATTTCCTTCAACGTTTGGAGGGTGGTTTGCAGTTGCATATCGTATTCACCCGTTGCGTCGCAAACGATCAGCGCCAAATCACAATGCAAAGCGCTTTCTAGCGTGGATTGGAACGCTTCGATCAAATTATGCGGTAGATCTTGTAAAAAACCGACCGTATCGACGAGTAAAAAATCTATGCCGTATATGGAAAGCTTGCGCGCGGTAGGATCTAGCGTCGCGAACAGTTCGTTTTTGACGTAGGTATCCGCGCCCGTCAATAAATTCAAAAGGGTAGATTTACCCGTATTCGTATAGCCGACGAGGGCGATCGTTTTCACCTCGTCTTTTTTACGTCGCGCCGATTGTAAAGCGCGGCGTTTTTCCGTTTCTTTTAAGCGATTTTCCAAGTATTTCAACCGACCGCGAATATACCGTCTATCCGTTTCCAGCTGCGTTTCCCCGGGACCGCGCGTGCCCACGCCGCCGCCAAGCCTTGAAAGCGCCGCGCCCTTGCCCTTCAGGCGCGGATAAAGGTATTTAAGCTGTGCAAGCTCGACCTGTAATTTTCCCTCGCTCGATTTTGCGTTTTTCGCGAAGATATCGAGAATGAGCGTAGTGCGATCGATCACCTTTCGATCGTCGAGCGCAGCGGAAATATTCAGCGTTTGAGAGGGGGATAACTCGCCGTTAAACAGTACGGTAACGCCGTCCAAGCCCCAAAGTCGTTCCTTTAGTTCGACAAGCTTGCCCTCGCCTATAAAGGTGGCGGCGTTGATCTCCCGTATATTTTGGTAGATCGTACCTGCGTAAACGGCGCCGGCGCTTTCGATCAACGATACGGCTTCCGCTTGCAAAACGCGGTAATTATGACCGTTTTCACGCGTTATCGGCTGAATAATATAGATTTTTTCTATTTCCTTTTCCAAATTATTTAGCATATGTACGCTTTACTCCTGCGATTCGTCCGTATCTTCGAAAACGGGAGGGGGAGTATCCGCGCGGAGCTTGACTGCCTCGGCGACCCTGCGGCGGTTTTCTTGGGTGATTGCCGCATAATGCTTTTTCGTCGTGTTGACGTCGCGGTGCCCGAGAACGTCCGCAACGATATAAATATCGCCCGTTTCATTATACAGCCGCGTACCGTAGGTGCTACGGAGCTTATGGGGCGTGATTTTCTTGAGGGGGGATACCATTTTGCTGTATTTTTTTACGAGAATTTCCACCGAACGCACGTTGATACGCTTGTATTGCATTGACAGGAAGAAAGCGTTTTCCGTTTCAGGGACTTTGGGATCGTTGGATTTTTCCGCGATATATTCCTGTAAAGCGTATTTTACTTCGTTGGAAAAGTAGAGGATCGCTTGATTGCCGCCTTTTCTCGTAACCAAAAATGAATTTTCCGAGAAATCAAAACTGTCGTTATCCAACCCAACCAGCTCGCTAATACGGATCCCCGTACCCAAAAATAGGGTCAAGATCGCCGTATCGCGAATTTTCGTCTTATTATGGTAGCCAACGGCGTGGCGTGAAAGCCCGTTTCCCGATTCGGCAACGGAAATGAGCTCGGAAACCTCGTCGGCGTCCAAGCGGATAATTTCCTTATCGTGCAGCTTGGGCGTCGGCACTTTTGCCGAATTATCTACTTCGATCATTCCTTTATTAAAAAAATACTTAAACATAGCGCGTACGGCGGAGAGCTTTCGCGCCTTTGCCCGTTCGTCGCAAGATAAATGCTTATCGTTGAAGCGATAGTGGGATAAATAGCTTAAAAAAAGTTCAATATCGTGATGAGATACGCCCTCCAAGTGCCGTAAATTCAAATCGGTTATCGTACAGTTTTTATAGCGCTTTTTACAAAGAAAATCGAAGAATATTCGTAAATCGTACGCATATTTTAAGCGTGTTTGACAGCTCGTACGCGATTCGATGCCTAAAAAATAATCTTCGCAAAAAGAGGGGAGCTGTTCCAACAGCTCGCCGATCTTATCAATGTCCTCAATATTACGCTTCGTATAGTAATTTTCTCTTTTCATATATTTATTGTACCGCAATAAAGGGGATATTGTCAATCAAATTAAAGGTTTTTCCGAAAAGTTAAGAAAAATTGCCCGTTAAAAATATAAAAAACGCCCTTCAAATCCTTTTCGTTAAGGAATTGAAGGGAATAGGGAAGAGATCAAAATGATCACCCAGCACAAAAATTACTGCGGTGGGGAACAGGGATAACATTTCGTAAAACCATACTTTTGAAATTGAAATAATATCCCAAACCCCAAAAAAACGGTGAAAACGGCGCGAAAAACGCGTTTTAAGTAGAGGAATGAAAGGACGTACAAAGAAATGAATTTGACGAAAATAACAAGGAAAGAGCCGTTGCCAAGTGGTGTATACGTAGTGCGTGGTCAACAAGGCGTGGGGAAAACCTCGTTTTGTACCGCGCTTTTATGTGCCGATTATAGGAAATGGCGTAAATATCGCGTAGAAGAAGGGAAAAGCCTTGCGCAAGCGTATTACCGTGATAATAAGATCAAGCTTGAAATATCGGATAGATTGTATTTTTCAAATATAAAAATCCTTTTAGACAAGCGGAAAAAGCTTTATACGCATTACGTAGACGTGCAACGGCTCGGACTTCCAAACCCTGATTTTAAGGTACAGTATTTGCCCCGTGGTAGTGTTGTGTATATCCAAGAAGCGGATATATTGTTATTTTGTCGTAATTACAACGAGTTGAACGAATATTTGATTAACCTTTTTAAGTATGTACGGCATAACCTTTTAACTATCATTTTAGATTGTCAGGTTGATAGTGCTCTTGATAAGGCGGTACGGCGTTTGACGGTAGGGGTATACCATATCGAACGTAGTTTTGACGGTCGGTTTTTCCTTTTTTGGAAAGTGCGTCGGTGGAAATTTATTTATATTCATAATCAGTTAAACGACGTAGTAAAAGAGCTTGCGACGGTAGGTGTAAAAATAAATATATCCGTGGTCGAGCGTGGGCGTTTCCGGTGTTTTGGAAATATCTTTGAACGATATAACAGTTTTTCAGGCGTGCCGTATTTCTTACACGGTATAGAAAATGTAGGTTATGAGTACTTAGAAAACCCGAGTGAAAGTTATTCAATCAAGGATATAAACGCATTTGTGCAGGCACACCCGCTCGAACGCCCCGAAGATATGAAGAAGAAAAAAGGGAAAGAAAAAAACAAGGGCGAAAGCCCTTGTCTTAAACCTTTTCTCCGTTCGGTAAAATGATATTGATTTCAAGTACACAGCCGAGAGCTTCGACAAGCTTTTGATATTCGGATAATTTGAAATCGTTTCGTATGAATTTGTTTGCCGTCCAACGGTTGCGCGAGTATTTACTCGGCAAAGGGTGGACGGCAAACGAAATTCTTGATTTACTCGATTACATAACGAAGTAAATAAGATTGTAAAAAAGAACAAAGCCGAACGGGTAAACGGCTACCAACCACCCGAACGGCTACCCGATAGGGAGCAAACAACCTGCCTACGCTCCTTATCAAACAATTTATATAAGTATAGCACACAAAATACAAAAAATCAATCAATTTTAAGGAGTTAAGGAAAAATTATGACGCAAAAAGAAATTTTAGAAAGTTATGTTGATGATATTTGTGATAATTTAGATACAGGAAATGTTCCTGTAGATATTAAGGATTATTACGAAGTACAAGGTATGTTGCGAATTTGTTATGTTATGGATATTATTTCGGAAGACGAGCGTAGCGAGTTTCGTGGAAGGCTTTTTGAGTCTTGGTATAAAAGGTATGGTATTTGATAAGGAAGAAACCACAATAAAAACGCTTTATAAAGAAAGTATAGAAAAAAGGGGGGCATAACCGCTCCCCAAGGGCTTACCCTTTGATAGCCCAGTCCGTTAAAAAATCGAGGGAACGAAGTGACCTGAGCCCTTCCACGGGTCGATTTTAGGACCGTACAAATATTACCAAATATTTGCGATAGCGTACGCAGGGCGGTAAAGGATATAACCTGCAACCCCATTCGGGGCAAAACAAAACAAGCGCAGGCGTTGTTTTGCCCCGTCGGTAACTTTGTTAGCTCTCGCGCGTATGTGTGCGCGTGTGTGCGCGTATACGCGTGCGCGCCCGTTACCACGAATAACGGGCGCGAAACTGATAGCTTTGTACGTACAAAATTGTGGATAAGTTTTAGATTATGGATAAGAAAAAATTAGAAAGAATTGAAATTCGGATAGATAGCGAAAGGAAAGCGTTGTTAATGATACAGGCGAAAAGGGCAAATATGACTTTATCGCGGTATATGTTACTTTTAATTGATAATGCAACCTTACCGTTAAAAAATCAAATTAAGAAAGGGGAAATTACCTATGACAACCTCGAAACCATTCTCGACAATCAGTTACAACTCCGAAGATTTTTTAATAAGCAAACTTGACGAGCTTGTAGCAGGTGGCGTATTAGACGAATACTCGTTTATACACCACGCAAAAGAAGAAGACGAATTAAAAGACCATATACATTTATATATGATACCATCACATAAAATGGATACTGCAAAGATAAAAGATTATTTGCAAGAGTACGACGAGCAAAACCCTGAAAAGCCCTTAGGTTGTATATCGTGCGTATCTTCAAAGTGGGACGATTTTTATTTATACGGTATACACGACCCTGCATATTTAGCAAGTAAAGGAATGTCACGAAAATACCGTTATATAAAAGACGATTTTCATTTTTCAAGCAAAGAATTTTTTTACGAGCTTATCCGACGGATAGACCGCAGTAAATTTATAGGGCTTGAAAGAATAACGGACGCGGTAGAAAACGGCGTTTCCTTTGCGGAAATGGCGCGTTTGGGGCAAATTCCCGTTCAATTAGTTAATCAATATCGTCTTATGTATGAGTTAATGAGTTGCGACGTCGTAAATAGGGCAGGACGAGAAACGCATACACCGAAGAAAGAAAAAGTTTCAAAGGAAAGGACATATTTAATTGACGAAGAAACGGGCGAAATAATACATAATCCGTTTCTTACAAAGGAGAACAAAAAATGAGAGTATTAGTAGCGTGTGAAGAGAGTCAACGTGTAACCATAGAATTTAGAAAGCTTGGTCATCAGGCGTTTAGCTGTGATATAAAAGATTGTTCGGGCGGTTTTCCCGAATGGCATATAAAAGGCGATTGTATACCAGTCATCGAGCATAATAGTTGGGATTTAATTATCGCACATCCACCGTGTACATATTTATCGGTTGCAGGCGCTTGTAATTTGGTTAATAGTAAAGGTGAAATAATAAATCAGCGCCGTTATGAAAAAATGTTAGAATCTCGTGAATTTTTTATGTATTTTTATAAGCTTACCGGGAGTAGGGTTTGTATTGAAAATCCACGAGCAATGGCTCGCGCTGAGTTACCGCCATGGTCCCAAGTAATACAACCGTTTCAATTTGGCGAAAATTATAGTAAGCAAACTTGTTTATGGCTTAAAGGTTTACCGTATTTAATACCTGATTGTTATGCAGTAAATAAACGTAGTTTTGGTGATAGTTGGTGCGCTGTTCATCGTTCACCGGGCGTTAGAAGTAAAACGTTTGTAGGTATAGCACGAGCAATGGCGCAACAATGGGGAAATTTGGAATAATAAAAAGGACGGGTGACCGTCCTTTTCGCTTAGTATAATTCGTTTATGTAATTTGATGCACCATATAAAATGCGCATAATGGTTACCGTTTTCGCCGTTTCGTTTACGGTGTAGAATATCATATAATTTCTTACTTTAAGCCAACGATACGAAAAGGCAAGTTGACTATCCGTTAGCGGTGTCCCTGAAAGGGGGAAATCTTCTAAATTTTCGATAGTCGTTTGTATTTCCTTTAACAGGTTATCACTCGCTTTGGGGGAATATAGATTGTTTTTAATATAATTTTTTATTTTGATTAAGTCCGCATTTGCCAAATAGGTGTATTCGATAGTAAATTTATTTTGCATTTATACCCCCCAAATTAGCCCAAACTTCATTATGTGAAAGGGTTCTTTCGCCGTTTTGCAGGGATTGTTCCGCTTCTAAAAGCTTTGCAATGAGCTCCTGTTTAGAAGATACGGCGCAAGGGTGGTTGCGTTTTACTTCAAAGGGAATACCGCCGTAATTGATCGCTTGGCGTAAGAATAAGTTTAAGGCGGTGGACATATCTAGTCCAAGTTCTTCAAATAATTCGGTTGCTTGCTTTTTTACGTTTTCGTCTACTCTAACATTGATAGTGGTCATAATAAATAGCTCCTTGTCTATACTTAGTATATACATTATACACACAAAAGTTGCGTTTGTCAATAGAATTTTGAAAAAAAGTTTGAAAACAGGAAAAAAGGACGGGGGACCGTCCTTTTTACGTTAAAAATTATTGTTTCCATTATGAGTGCTATTGTTATATATCACGGTATTTTTTTGATTTATAAGTTCGTCGTGGTTTAACATTTTGAAAATATTTTCCCCTGTTGGCTCTATTTCGTAGATTTGTGGGTTTTTACGGTTAGAATGTTTATCGAAAATAACTTCGACAATATCGCCACATTCTAAATTAAGGTTAATCATCGAATTTGGGATACAGTCAAAACATTTTCCTAAAATCTTGTTTACCTGGTCGGTATATTGTGCTTTTAATAGTTGGATATAATGATAGTTATTTCCGTATTTAGATATACCTTTAATTTCTCGGATATAGATCATTATATTTTTTTTACTATATGTTATACTTACCATAGGCGTATATCCTTAAAAATTATTATTTCCGTTGTGGGTGCTGTTATTGTATACGACGGCGCTTTTTTTATTTGGAATTGTGTCGCGTCCTATAAGTTCGTCAACGGTTATACCGTAAAAATCAGCAAGTAACACGCATTGTTGTATATTAGGTATACCTTTATTTAATTCTATCCAGCTAAGCGTATTTTGTGGTATTCCAGTTGCTTTTGATACTTCATTTTGGGTGTAGTTAAGCATTTTTCTTGTTGTTTTTATTTCTTCGCCGTACATATTATTATCTCCATAAAAAATTTTATCAAAATCTTGCTTATTTTGCTTGACTTAGCAAAATCTTGCTGTTATAATAGTATCACAAATAGCAATATATTGCTAAATAAAAATTAAGTCCGCGGCAAACGCGGCAAAGGAGTAAGTTTTATGGTAGTGTTTATCAAAGGGTACAAAGGCAAGGCAAAGAGTACGGGCAAAGATTTTCAAGTCGTTACGCTTGCGGAATTGCACGAAACGAAAGAGGGCGTTTTATTCGGAAAGGTGAAAGATTTTTTCGTACGCCCCGAGGTTAACTGCAACTGCGAATTCGGCGACGTCGTGCAAGTCGAATGGAGCGAGGGCGGCTTCAACGGTGCGGTAGAGCCGAAAGCACTTTTCGTGGTCGAGGAAAGTCCGTTCAAAAAATTGTATGTCAAAAACTAAAAATCTTCCCCAAGCAACAAAGCAAATAGCAAGCGCGGAAAAGTGTTTGTTAGTCATAGGTAAAAGATAGCTTTTGCGGTGGGGAAGCCGTGAAAGCTATTTTTTACGAAACAGTCTAAAACGGGCGACCGATTAGAAATAAAAAATTAGACGGTGGGAAAGACCATAGGAGAAAAGGCAATGGCAGTAAGAAAATGGACGGTAGTCAAAAAAGACAAAAAGCGCGTTCGTGTTAAAGACAAGACGGGTAAAGAAAAAACGCTTTTAACGCCTACGGGAAAGGTAGCGAAGTATAAAGCGGAAATGAAAAACGGCGTATGTATCATGAACGACGGTAAGCGCAAGAAAGACGAAAAGGGCAGGAAAAAGAAACTGACGAAAGCTCAGCGCGCTTATAGGGCAGGATATGTAAACGCCTTAGGTGAACAATCGGCAATTTTTAAGAAAAAACAAAAAGGCTAAGTAAAGGTAAATAAGTATGAAGAAATACGACCAAAACGAAGATTTATGCGGAATGCGTGCATTTGTGATAATCATAATCACGGTGTTGCTTGCAATATGTATCGTTTTAGGTTGTATTTTTCATAATCCGATAAAACGAGGTTTAAGGGTGTTTAAGTCTTGGCTTACGGGCGAGAGTAGGTACGAAGAAGTAACGAAACCGCCCGAAAGCTTAGACGGGGAAGAAACACCGCCGACGAGCGAAGAAAACGGGGAAAATACGGACGAAGAAACGCCCCCCGTGATTGTAGTCGAGAAATACGGTATCACGTACTACGGGGTAATAGACGGCGAAAAAACGGAAATTCCCGATTATATGTATTTATCGGGTACGGTATACCCGACGGAATATGAAAAAGGGCAGGGCACGAGCGTTCCTGCACTTCGTGAATATTATCCCGTAACGGATTTGAAAGATATAGCTTTTGACGGTTGGTATTTAGACGAAGAATGCACGCAAGCATTTGACGGCGTTATATCCGCGGAAAGCACGGGGGATATAACGTTATACGCAAAGTTAGTTTATTGGCAATGGACGCCGAATTATTAAGAAAAATTAAAAGGAAGAGGTAAAAAAGAAATGAAAAAGAGCATTAAAAAAGTAGGTGTAGGTATATTAACGGGTATTATGGCGCTGAGCGCGTTTGCGTTTGGCGGTTGTGATACGACGAGCGTAAGCGATGGATATGAAAAGGTAAAAGATACGGTGACGGACTTTTTCGCAGGCGAGGAAAGCGGCGCAATGGAGTATGACGGTACGGTATTAACGGCAGGGGAAACGTACGATTTCGGCGCGTCGCCGAAAATGGCGTTTATGTCAACCGCAACGCTTTTAAGCGACGAGGTAAGCGAGACGGAGGAAGATAGCTTTTTTGCTTCGTCGGTAAAAGTCAAGGCAACGGTAACGCCGTCCGATGCCAATCAACACGTTATATGGAGCGTGGCTTTTGTCAATCCCTCGTCCGCGTGGGCTACGGGAAAGACGGTAACGGATTACGTAACGGTAACGACGGAAACGGAAGGAAGCACGACGGCAACCGTAAAATGTATTAAGCCGTTTGGAGAGCAAATTAAATTGATTTGTACGAGTGAGGAGAACGCAAATATAAGTGATTATATCACGTTAGATTTTATTCAATCGGTAAAGAGCGTATCTCTTTCATTTGGAGATTTGCCTATTAATTTGGGCGGACAAACGGACGTAACGTGGGAGGTTAACCCGAACGGCGTAGGTATAGGCGGCGCGGCTAATTTGACGTATGAAACGTACAAGGATTATACGATACCGAGCAGTTATACGAGCGCGATCGATTTGATTTCGCCGTCGTATCATAACGGCGGCTATGCAGATCCTTGGAGTGTGTTAGAATGGACGGATACCACTTCGGTAATCAGTGGTTTGAAAATATCTTCAACATATGTTGCGAATGATGCTACCTTGGGCGATACTGATTATTTTTATAAAGTATTCTACGATATTAAATCGTTGGTCTTTGATAGTAGCTTTTTGACTACGACCCAATTATATACGGAAAGTTGGACGAATGCGAAGGTATACCTTTATACTTTTGAGCCGAGTGAAATTATAGAATACTTTAGCAACATCACGGACGGCGCCTTATATAGTGTGCGTGTGCAGTTGACGAGCGGCGTAGCGGGTAAAGCTGGAGGCGACGCCGTAAGGAGAAGCTCGCTTATTAATGTTACGGGCTTTACTAATAATCCATTGGTAAAATCGGTAACGCTCGGGGACGGAAGCGGCGTGTTATTTTAACGAGGTGAATTATGTCGAAGAAAATAGCAAGTTTAATAACGATTGTACTTTCTTTGACGTTGGTCGGTATATTAGTATTTATCGTTTACGGGCTTTTTAAGACGGATTTCAATGGTTTTGGGCTTGAACATAAGGGTAAAGAGATCTTGACGAACACGGCAAACGTGGTACTTACGGAAGGGGATGTAATTACACTAAAGTATTACTACGGTGATATGGGTGATATCAAGGTGTATATGAAGCCCGTGGAGGTAGCGGAGGATTTCGAGTTTACGATTGATGGCGAGGTAAAAAGTTGGAATACGGATATAGTCAAATCGAATACGGTCGATCATTCGAAGCTGTTGGAATTTTACATAGATAATGTGGCAAATACGGTAACGGTGAAAGGGTCGGTAAAGCAAGGCTTGAAAGCTGTATTTGAAGCGGAAAAAGTGTCGTGGGCAGGATTTCTCCCCGTGGAAGATATGTTTTACATAATGATAGAGTCGGGAGATACGACGATCACGTTGAGCAGTCGAATATACGCCCAAACGGAAAAGATCTCGATCGGAAACGAGGATATAACGTTTTAAGAGGTGGAAGATGAAAAAAGTAAGAGGATACATAAAGAAAATTATGGGTATAGCGGCGGCGTTCGTCGTGGCAATGGTGGGGTTACTGTATCAAACGGTAGCCCCCGTAGGCATTACGATCGCTGAAGATACCGCAACGAAGGTGCATTCGGCGGTAATGGACGATTTGAAAAAGGATAGCAATTTCAATGAAGCGAATTATCCGAGCGTAGCGGACGATCATTCGTTACAGGTCATTCAGATAGCGGAAAGCTCGGATGGGGAGTTGTTCGTGTACGTTTATCAACCCTGTAACGATACGCTTGATCTCGTGGCAAGTTCGATCAATATATCGCAAAATATGGAGGGGGATGATCCCGAAAGTTACCATAATTATAATTTAACTTTGTTGAGTACGCAAGGCGTATTCGATAAATATCGCGTAGAGGGCATTACGTTGAAAGAGGACGTATTGCGCTATTACAGTATAACGGCGATATATCGGGCGTTTAACGGTGATATTGACGAGGGGTCAACGGACGATAATACAATTGAGCAGGTCGCGTATGCCGTCGGTCAGTTGTGGACAGCAACGACGTACCAAGGCTCGCCGATCTATTCCGTGCGGTATTTGGAATTGATTACTGTTGAAACGAAGCACGTCGGTTATATTCGATACTCGGACGGTGGGCTGTTCTTTCAAAAATCTACCAATTCGCATTACGTAGCGTTTTCGACGGATAGACAAATAGACGATTTGCTTGAAGTGGAAATGAGTTACACGGTGCAAGATAAATCAAGCGTGACGATTACTCAATTAGGTACCCCCAAAACGACGGTAAGCGATAAAGGAGATCCTGTAAAATACGATATTGTTTTGACAAAAGAGGACGTGTTTAAGAGTTTGGGTGGTGGTATATTTTCGGAATATTATGAATATAACCGTATTCAAGCGATCGATGATTTTAGGGCGAATGAGGACTTAACGGACGATACGTTGTCGGCATTACAAGGGCAAGAGTGGGTTTTGCGGTTTTGCGAAACGGAAAATAGTACATCTGTATCATCTTCGGGCGAAGGTATTGGTTATACTCAAACGGAGATAACTACGTATAGCGTAGTAACAAGTGTGGTGTTGTTTCGTTTAGAGTATGAATACGACGGGCAAATTTACAATCTTGGCGTAGTGGATAATATATCTCGCGGTGATTTAATTCCCGATAATAATCCGCCCGATTTGGGAGAGATTATAGATGATATTTTCCCCGAAACGGAGTTTTTTGAAAATATATTTGGCGAGAACTCGGGTATACCTACCTGGTTAAAAGTAGTTATACTTGTTATCGTTGTGATTATAGCCGCTGTGGTGGTTTTATTCCTGTTACCATATATCGTACAGGGTGTAATTTTGCTTATACCTAAGATATTGAACGGTTTGTGGGCGTTGCTTAAGGGTGTGGGGTATGTTATCGCTTCGCCTGTGCTTCTTGTAATATGGATTGTAAAAAAAGTGAGGGGAGATTATGATTGAACTTGAATTATTTTATAATTTAACTGTCGTATCGATACGAGAAGCGCAAGCGGAATATCTGAAGGGACAAAAGCGGCAACCGTTCGCGCAAGAGCTTCCCGAGGTTGATGAAGCAAGCGCGGAGGCATACGCTAAAATGTCTTTTTTTCAAAAGTTTGTATATAAGCTTCAGCTGCGGAAGCAAAAACGACGGTATAAAAAGGCGTTAAGGGCGCAAAAACAGCCCGTAGACGAACGATTAACGAAAGGATATAACGCAGGGATAGAAATGGCGTTGCACGTTTTAGACCGTGAATTTAAGGTTTTTTATAAACGAATGGAAAAGGAAGAACAATGATAAACGGAAAGATAGGCGCGCCGAAAGGCGGTAGGGTACATTGGTTATTGTGGCATTTACCTGCCGAATTTAAGGGAGCTTACGAGCTGTACTATGATTATAAAAAGCATAGTTACGTATTCGTACGACACCACGGGCGCGCCCTTTTTGACGTATTTATCGTGATGCACAGTAGTAAGCATTGGTGGCGTATGATGTATTCTTGTCCGAGCAAGAAAAAATACGAGTACTTCGGCTATCGAAATACTCGCATTTTGGCGGAGTTTATGTTTGAGATATACAAAAATTTCCCCAATGGGGGACAGGGATAACATTTCGTAAAACCATACTTTTACGAAAACTATGGGTATAAAACGCGAAAGAAAGGGTTGTTTTCGAACTTTTTTAGTACTTTTTAATAATTATAAGAAAATACGTTGATCGTTTCTTATTCGTTAATAAAAATTCCGTAAGAATACGGTTTGATTTCCATTTGGTGTTCATATACCGTATTTGTTAAGAGTTCTCGGCATTTGGAAATTTTTAATATATACCGTTTGGAGGAATTGTTACAATACGCGTATATTTTTTCATGATCCTTTGCGCGTTTATATACGAGCAAGCTTTCGTCGAACAGGATTTCTTCAAATTCGCCGTCTTTGAAGATTACACGGTAATTTTTACGGATGGCTCCGAGCTTTTGATAAAATTCGATCAAATTTTCGTTCAAACGCTCCCAATCGAAGCATTGACGGCAAAACGGGTCGATATGCCCCTCCATACCGTTTTCATCGCCGTAATATATGCACGGTACTCCCGGTAACGTATATTGCAAAACAGCAGCCATTTTCAATTTTTCGATAGCTTTTTGCTTGGCTTCCGTGCTTAAATATGCGTTTTTGCTTGCCATTTCGTCTTTATTATGACAATAAATACCGCCTAAAACGGTCAAAATACGCGCCGTATCGTGCGTTCCGAGGATATTCATAAGGCAATCGACCGTTTGCTTGGGATAATGATTGATCAGAACGCGTACGGCTTGTAATAAATTCGCCGCGTTGCCGCTTTGAATATATCCAATGATCGCCTCCTTTAACGGATAATTCATTACGCTGTCCAACTCGTAGCCCTGCAAATATTCTCTTCGTTTAGAATAGGCGATCTTATTCGAGGCGTCCTCCCAAACTTCTCCGATAATAATGGCGTCGTTATTGCTTTCTTTAACCGATTTACGCAATTTTTTCAAGAAAAAGTCGGGTAATTCGTCGGCTACGTCCAAGCGGTAACCGCCGATTCCAAAGCCGAGCCATTTTTTCAAAACGCCCCCTTGCCCGAATATAAAGTTTTGATATTCTTCCGATTTTTCATTCACTTCGGGTAAAATATCGATTCCCCACCAGCTCGCGTATTTATTTGGAAACTCTTGGAAGGAATACCAAGAATAATACGGCGAATCCTTGGATTGATACGCGCCTACGCTGTCGTATCTACCGTATTTGTTAAAATATACGCTATCGTCGCCCGTATGATTGAACACGCCGTCTAAAATAATGCGGATTCCCTTTTGTTTAGCGGCTTCTACGAGTTCGCTAAAATCCTTCTCCGTGCCCAAGATCGGGTCGATATTCTTATAATCGGAGGTGTCGTAGCGGTGATTGGAAGCCGCTTCGAATATGGGATTCAGATAGATCGTCGTTACGCCGAGACTTTGCAAATACGGCAATTTAATTTGAATTCCTTTGAAATTACCGCCAAAAAAATCGTTATTCAAAACTTTGCCAAATTCGTTCGGTTTATAGCTCGGTATGCCACCCCAATCCTCTCTTGCAATCCTTCCTTTTATGTCTGGCATAGTTCCTTGCTTGCAAAAACGATCGGGGAAAATTTGATACATTACGCCGCCCTTAAACCATTCGGGCGTTTTATAATCGTTGGAATATACCGTTAAAAGAAAGCCTTTTGGGGTATTGGAGAGATAACCCGTTTCCAAATAGCCGCAAGATACGAAGCCCTCTCCCTCGATGGAAAAGGTATAATAATATAACCCGATTTCGGATACGGAAAGTGAAATGGACCACCCGAACGCGGTTTTTGTCATTACGAACGATTCCGCGTTTTCTCCGTCGCGGTTCAACAGTAAAAATGCATTTTGTTGAGGGGACACGCAATCTTCGCTTTTGGGCGAAGCAACGCGATGATCCTCTCTTTTTTCTTTGAGTAGAAACAAATTGAACCGTACTTCTTCCGCTTGCATGATCGCGCCCGTAACGCTTTTACACGCCTTGTCGAGCGGATTATAATAAATATACATAAATAGTGCCTTTACTTAACGAAAAGCCGTAATATATTACAGCTTTTCGTTAAGATTTATTTGATGTAAAGGCGCAAATACCCTTTATTTGCGCAAAGATTGGAGGTTCCAAATATTTTCGGCGTATTCTTTGATGCTTCTATCCGCCGCAAAATACCCTGCCGCCGCTATGTTACGAAGCGCTTTTTGGTTCCAAGCCGTTTTATCCGTTGCGTAAAGCTTGGAAAGCTCCTGTTGCGTTGCAAGATACGATTGGAAATCCGCCATACACATATACGGATCGGCAACGGGAGCGCCCGTGAGTAGATAGTTTGCGATATCTGCGAACGATTCGCCGTTAAAGCCGACGATCAACGCTTCCACTACCTTTCTAAGCATCGGGTCGTTATTATAGTATACGCTTGCGGAATAGCCGTTTCTCCAAATTTCCGACACTTCGTCCGCTTTCAAGCCGAAGATAAAGATATTATCCTTACCAACGTGTTGGGACATTTCCACGTTCGCACCGTCCAACGTACCAATCGTCAACGCGCCGTTGATCATAAATTTCATATTTCCCGTACCGCTCGCTTCTTTTCCGGCGAGAGAGATCTGTTCGGAAATCTCGGAAGCGGGCATAAGCGCTTCAGACATAGTCACGTTGTAATCTTCCATATACACGACGTTCAATTTTTCCGCGATCTTCGGGTGCTTTTTAATGTCTTCGGACAGGAAGCAGATCAATTTGATGATCTTTTTCGCCATATAATACCCTGCCGCCGCTTTTGCCGCAAAGATATACGTCTTGGGTTGTACGGGCGCGTCGGGATTTTCTTTCAAAATAAGATAATCGTGAATGATATGCAATACGTTCAAAAGTTGGCGTTTATACTCGTGTAAACGCTTAGCCTGTACGTCGAATAAGGTATTGGGGTCGATCACTACCCCTTGCTTTTTATAGGCAAATTGCGCGAATTGCTGTTTCTTCAGCGCTTTGATCTCCTGCAAACGCTTCAAAACGCTTTCGTCGTTTTCGAATTTCTTGAACGCCGCAAGCTTGGAAGCGTCTTTTGCGTACCCTTCGCCTATACAGTCGTTGAGAAGCGCACAAAGCTCGGGATTGGATTGGTTTAACCAACGTCTATGCGCGATACCGTTCGTAACGTTGGTGAACTTTTCGGGGGTATAATCGTAAAAGTCCTTAAAGATACTTTGCTTGATGATATCGCTGTGCAAGCCGGATACGCCGTTTACGTGATGAGAACCGTGTACGGACAAATTCGCCATTTTAACGACGTTATAAGACATGATCGCCATACGCGAAATTTTATCCCAATCCCCGGGGAAGCGCGCCCAAAGATCCTCGCAAAAACGACGGTTGATCTCTTTCAAAATGGTATAAATTCGGGGCAATCTTCTCGCGATCAAGTCCTCGGGCCAAGTTTCCAACGCTTCCGCTAAAACGGTATGGTTGGTATAGGCGCAAACGGAAGTCGTTATATTCCAAGCCTCTTCCCAATTCATTCCGTTTTCGTCGATCAACAAACGCATAAGCTCGGGAATAGCGAGCGCGGGATGCGTATCGTTGAGGTGGATCGCCGCCATTTTAGGCAGCAATTTTAAGGAGCCGTATCTTCTCTTATGATCGGCTAAAATGTTTTGTAAGGACGCGGAAACGAGGAAATATTGCTGTTTTAAGCGTAACGATTTACCCTCTACGTGATTGTCGGCGGGATACAAAACCTTGGAGATAAGATCCGCTTCGTTGTCGTCCTTCATGACCGAAGCGTAGTCCCCTTGCGAGAACAGCTTCATATCGAAATTTTGTACGCTGCGCGCTTTCCAAAGTCGAAGCACGGAAACGGCTTGGCTGTCATAGCCCGAAACCATCATATCGTACGCAACCGCTTGGATCTCCTTAGCGTCGCGGTAAATGGTTTCCAACCCGTTTTCCGTCCACTTTTCTTCGATATACCCGTCGAATTTAACGGTAAATACCTTATCGCTTCGTTGCGTGAGCCAAACCTCGCCCCCGGGAAGCCAAACGTCGGGAAGCTCCGTTTGCCAACCGTCTACGATCTTTTGCTTGAAAAGACCGTAATCGTAGCGAATGGAATATCCCATAGCGGGATAATCGCCCGTAGCCAACGCGTCGAGGAAGCAAGCCGCCAAACGCCCCAAGCCGCCGTTGCCAAGTCCTGCGTCGGGCTCTAATTCATATAATTCTTCCAAGGTCACGTCGTAGTCTTTCAACGCTTCGGCAAAAATATCCTGCACGCCGAGATTATACACGCTGTTTTTGAGCGATCGACCCATCAAAAATTCCATACAAAGATAATATACGCGCTTTGCCTTTTTACCCTTGGTTACCGTGTGGAATTTATGGCGCTTTTCAAGCATGATATCGCGAACGCTCATAACGACTGCTTTATACAGTTGTTCTTTGCGCGCTTCGTTCGGCGCTACGCCGAAATACCGCGAAAGCTTGCCTTGGATAAGCTCCTTTGCTTCCTGCTGTGTGATTTGTTCTTTTTTCATATTCTACTCTCCTGAAAAATTTTATCCTTTCGTATATTCGGAAAGCTCTCACCCTCTCCGAATTATTTTTTACATAGTTAAGATGTCCGAATACAGCGCTTTATATTCGTCTGCCGAGTGCGACCAAGAAAAATCGGTCGTCGCCGCCTTTTTCATTAATCCTTGCCAAGCCGTCGTATTTTTATACGTATCGATCGCTTCGTGGATCACGTAAAGCATATCGTATGCGTTACAGGAGGCGAACGTAAAGCCGTTACCGCCTGCGCCGTAGGGCTTGATGCTGTCGAAAAGTCCGCCCGTTTTCCGAACGACGGGTACGGTCGCGTAACGGGAAGCGATCATTTGCGATAATCCGCAAGGCTCGCTCAACGACGGCATTAAGAAGATATCCGCGCCCGAATAGATCTTCCGCGACAAGTCGCCGTTGAAGGCGATATTGACCGAGGCTTTCCCCTCGTACCGCTTTCCGAGATCCTTGAAGTATTCCTCGTACGCAAAATCGCCCGTACCGAGCAAAACGAACTGGATATCCTCGTGCAAAATATCCTCCGCTACCGTTTTTACAAGCTCCAATCCCTTATGGGAAACGAGGCGCGAGATCATAGCGATCACGGGAACCTCCTTTACGGGTAAGCCCAGCATTTTTTGAAGCTCCGCCTTACAAATCTTTTTATTTTCCAAATTTTCCGCGTCGAAATTCGCGAATAACGCGGGATCGGTGGCGGGATCGTAGGAGGCTACGTCTATGCCGTTGAGGATACCCGTTAGCTTGCCGGCATTTTTACAAATGATCTCCTGTAAGCCGTGCGCGTATTCCGCCGACTGGATCTCTTTTGCGTACGTGGGACTGACCGTAGAGAAACGTTCGCTACATTCGATCGCCCCTTTCATCAAATTGATACAGCCGTCGTATTCAACGAGTCCGAGGCAATCGGTGGGAAGCCCGAACAATTCTCCCAATAGATCTAAGGAATATTTTCCTTGATATTCGATATTGTGAATGGTGAAAAGCGCACGGATACGTTGATATTCGGGATTTTGCGCGTATACCGTTTTCAAATAGATCGACGCAAGCGCCGTTTGCCAATCGTGGCAATGCAAAAGGTCGGGATAATAACCGATAAACGGCAAAATCTCCATCACGCTACGCGAGAAAAAGGCGAACCGTTCTCCGTCGTCGTAATATCCGTAACAACCCGTACGCTTGAAATAATACTCGTTGTCGATAAAATAGTAGGTCACGCCCCTTTCTACGCAGGTGAAGATGCCGCAATATTGATTGCGCCAACCGAGCGGCACGTAAATATTGCCAAGGAAATTCATCTTACGGCGAAGCTCCGATTTTATGTCCGAATACAACGGCAAGACGACGCGGATATCGTAGTTCGCGTCCTTTGCAAGCGCTTGCGGTAAAGAGCCGATCACGTCCGCCAAACCGCCCGTTGCGATAAAAGGCCTCGCCTCCGAAGCGGCAAACAATACCTTTTTCTTCTCCTGTAAGGTCGGCTCGGCGTTGCTCTCCTTTACGGGAAAAGCTATCGTTTTAGCGTTCTTTACTTTCACGTTTTTCGTCGTTTTCGTTTCAGCCATATCCAAATCTCCTTATAATCAGCCTTAAAGTCTAGTTCCTTTGGGAATATAGTACGGCAGCGTACTGCAACCGCCGAGCGTCTTTCTATCGCTTACGACGACGTTTTTATCGGTAATCACGCAATCAAGCGAGGTTTTTTGTCCGATAATATTATCCTGCATAACGATAGAGTTGCGAACGACCGCCCCTTTCGCCACCTTTACGCCGCGGAACAAAATGGAGTTTTCCACTACGCCCTCGATCTCGCAGCCGTCGGAGATGAGCGAGTTTTTCACGACCGCCGCTTCGCCGTATTTGGAGGGCGCGCTGTCGCGTACTTTGGTGTAAATGTCGCGTGCGCCGAACAGCTCGTCGCGGACCTCCTTGTTCAAAAGCTCCATATTATGTTTATAATACGCCGCCATAGAATCGATACCGGCATAATAGCCTTGATAATCGTAGCGGTAGATCTTTAAGCTGTCCAATTGCTTAATAAGTATATCCCCTTCGAAGCTGCTGAAACCGTGCGTAACCGAATCTTCTACCAAATTCAAAAGGAATTGACGGTTGATGACCATCATATTGATAAAGATATCCGCCTTTTTGCCCGATTCCACGTGCGGCGAAAGCTTGATCTCGTTTACGCGCCCGTCCTTGTCGGCGCCGATAAGCATAAAGTCCGCGCGGTTTCCCACTTTCCCGTAATGCGTTACTAAGGTTATATCCGCGTTTTTGTTTTCGTGTTGCTCGATAATATTTGCGATATCCACCCTCATAACGCCGTCACAGTCGGTAAGCACGACGTATTTTTCTTTGCGGCGATTGAGGAAGCCCGTAACGCTGTTGAGCGCTTCCAATCTCGTCGTATACAGTTTATCGTGCTTTTCGGAGAAAGGAGGAAGCAGGATCAAGCCGCCGTCCTTTCGTGCAAGATCCCAATCCTTTCCGCTTCCGATATGGTCGATAAGCGAGCGATAGTTGTTGCTCGTCATAAGCCCGACCGTGGTGATACCCGAATTGACCATATTGGATAAAACGAAATCGATGATACGATATCTACCGCCGTAAGGTATAGAAGCCATCGTTCTTCTACGAACGAGCTCGGGTACGTTTTCTTCATGTAAATTTGCAAAGATAATGCCGATTGCCGATGCCATATTCAATTTTCCCCCTTATGCTAAAATGTCCTTCTCGTGCATTTGCCCTTTGCTGACGGTTACGCCGTCGGCAACGTTGATCCCTCTACCCAATACAACGATCTCCGCCGTCGGGTCTTTCGGAACGCCGATGTTTGCTTTTTTGCCGACCGTAACGTTTTCGTCGATGATGGAATAGGAAACGCTTGCGCCGGCTTTGATCACGCCGCCTGCCAGCACGACGGCGTCCTTGACGACCGCGCCGTCCTCTACGATAACGTTACTGCCCAAGATAGAATTTTCCACTACGCCGTTGATCTCGCAACCGAGCGCGACCATGGAATTTTTAACGACGCCGTTTTCCCCGATATGCTCGGGCGGCGCTAAGGGGTTTCTCGAATGTATCTTCCAAGATTTATCCGCGATGTCGAACTCGGGGCTATCGCCCAACAGGTCCATATTCGCCTCCCAAAGAGAAGCGATCGTTCCTACGTCCTTCCAATAGCCGTCGAAGCGGTAGGAATACATTTTTTCGCCTGCGTTGAGCATAGCGGGTAAAACGTCTTTTCCGAAGTCCTTGGAGGAGTTAGGGTTTGCGTCGTCCGCCTCCAAATAGTTGAAAAGCTTTTGCGCGCTGAAAATATAGATACCCATAGAAGCGAGCGTGCTCTTGGGTGCCTTGGGTTTTTCTTCGAATTGATAGATGGAGCCGTCGGGATTGGTGTTGAGTATACCGAAACGCGAAGCCTCGCTAAGCGGTACGTTGATCGCTGCGATCGTACAATCCGCGCCCGTAGCCTTATGCGCCTTGAGCATTGCGGCGTAGTCCATTTTATAAATATGGTCGCCCGAAAGCACGAGTACGTATTCGGGATTATACATCTTCATAAAGTGCAGGTTTTGATAAATGGCGTTCGCCGTGCCCTCATACCACGAAGAATTGGTCTTTGCCTGATAAGGCGACAAAATATGTACCCCGCCGTACGTTCTGTCAAGATCCCACGGCTGACCGTTTCCGATGTACTCGTTGAGCACGAGCGGTTGGTATTGCGTAAGCACGCCCACCGTATCGATTCCCGAATTGATACAGTTGGACAGCGGAAAATCGATGATACGATATTTCGCGCCGAAAGCAACCGCAGGTTTTGCTATGTTCGTCGTGAGCGCATACAATCTACTGCCCTGTCCGCCTGCCAAAAGCATAGCAACGCATTCTTTCTTTCTTTGCATAAAAGCTCCCCCTAATGTTAATTTATTTTTTTCAAATACACGCAAGTCATTTTCGGGAGGTCGAAGCAAATCGAGTACTCCTTCCCGTGGCTAAACGCTTTTTCCGTGTTGAAGATATATTTTTTGATCGCGCCCGAGCCGCCGTAGCGCACGCGGTCGCTATTATAGATCATTTTGTATTTGCCCTTTGGAACGCCGAGGCGGTAATCACGGTAATCGGAGCCGGAAAAGTTGATCATAACGACGATCGCGTTACCCTCTCCGTCCTTGCGTTGATAGGCGATAAAATTGCTGTCCGCGTCGTCGGCGGCAAGCCATTCGAAGCCCTCCCAAGAATCCTCTATTTCGTAAAGAGCCGGCGTAGTCTTATAAAGCTCGTTAAGCTCCCTGACGGCAACGGAAAGTTTTTTGTGCAAAGGATATTGCTTGAGGAAAAATTCCACGCCTTCTTTATAGTTCCATTCCTTAAATTGACCGATCTCCGAGCCCATAAAGTGCAGCTTTTTCCCTGGGTGCGACATCATATACCCCAAAAAGGCGCGGACGCCCGCGAACTTTTCTTCGTATTCCCCGGGCATTTTTCCGATCAAAGAAGCCTTGCCGTGTACCACCTCGTCGTGCGATATGGGAAGCACGTAATTTTCCGAGAACGCGTACATCATCGAAAAGGTCAGCTTGTTATGATTGTATTTACGGAATACGGGATCGGTAGAAATATAGGATAAAACGTCGTTCATCCAACCCATATTCCATTTGAAATTAAAGCCCAAACCGCCGATATTCGTCGGGCGCGTGACCATGGGCCAAGCCGTCGATTCCTCGGCGATCATCATAGCGTGCGGAAAAAAACCGAAAACGGCTTCGTTGAGCTTTCTTAAAAATGCGACCGCTTCGAGATTTTTATTTTCGCCGTAAATATTCGGCACCCATTCCCAAGGCTCTTTGTCGTAGTCGAGATAGAGCATAGAAGCCACAGCGTCCACCCTCAGCCCGTCTACGTGGTATTTTTCAAAGAAGAAAATAGCGCTTGAAACGAGGAACGAAGCAACTTCGTTACGCCCGTAATCGAATCTACGCGTGCCCCAGCCCTTATTTTCCTTTCTATCCCATTGCGACGGCTCGTATAACGGCTCGCCGTCAAATTCGTACAAGCCGAACGCGTCCTTGGGGAAATGCGCCGGCACCCAATCTAGAATAACGCCGATCCCCGCTTTATGAAAGCAGTCGACGAGATACATAAAATCTTTCGGCTCGCCCAAACGGGAGGTAACGGCAAAATAGCCCGTCACCTGATATCCCCAAGAACCGTCGAAAGGATGCTCCGTTACGGGCATAAATTCTACGTGCGTATACCCCATCGATACGACGTAATCCACAAGCTCTTCGGCAAGCTCGCGATAGGTGAGGTAGCTTCCGTCCTCGTGTAATCTCCAAGACAAAAGGTTGACCTCGTAAACGTTTACGGGAGAGCCGTAAATATTTATATTCTTACGCTTGTCCAAATATTCCTTATCCGACCATTTATAGCCTTGCAAATCGTAAGCTTTGGAAGCGTTGGAAACGCCTAAGTCGGGCGTTTCCGTATGAAAAGCGTACGGGTCCGCCTTAAACAGCGTTCTTCCGTCCCTCGTACGGATACAATATTTGTAAGCGTCGAATTGCTTTACTTCCGGAATGAACAGCTCGAAGGTTTCCCCGTCTATCATTCGTTCCATACGGTGCGACGAAGAATCCCAACCGTTGAAATCCCCTACGACGGACACGCTTTCGGCGTGCGGCGCCCAAACGCGAAAAACAAAACCGCGCTTTCTATTACAAGCCGTAGGATGTGCCCCCAACAACTCGTACGCCTTAAAATTCTGTCCGTGGTGAAATAAGTATAAAGGTGTATCCGTTTCAAAAAAAACCATAAGTCCTCCGTTTACGTTTGCAATATATGCGCGCACAGGTATTAAATTACCCGTATATCTATATTTTACTACAAATTTCAAATATTTTCAAGGCTTTGAGGGAAATTTTCTCGTGTTTTTATAGATTTTTTTTGACTTTTATGGAAAATTTACGAATAATCGCGCCTCTACCCCTCGTTTAACGCAAAATTTCTTGTAAAATATTGCTGTAAATTACTATGACTGTCATAGGTATTATGTTTGCCGTAGTAATTTGATTATGTTAGACAAAGTATTCGTTTTTAGTAAAATGAAAGGAATTCCCCTCTTTTTTGTATCGGAGAATCCCCTTGGTTTTTATGTTTTTAATATTGTTTCACGTAGATTGTTTCATATATCTTCCAAAATTTTCAAAACTTTCTTTTTCAAAGCCGAAAGATCGTTGTCGTTGACGAGAATACGCACGTTTGATTTTTTAAGAACGCCCCTTTCGTCCTTATCGTAATCATACTGTGCCGACATTCTCGCCGTCGCCTCCCTTATATCGAGCGTATCCCTCTCGCAAACGGTCTGCAATCGTGCCGATCTTTCTCTAATTACGACGATGATCTCGTCAAACCGTTTTTCAAATCCCCCTTCGTATAAGAGCGGGACCTCCGCAAAAACCGAATTTGCTTGACAATCGCTCATTTGCTCGTCCAATCGTTGCATTACCAACGGATGCGCGATCGCATGCAACCGATCGCGCGCTTCTTTATCGGAAAAGACGATTGAAGCTAAGCGTTTTTTATCTATCTTTCCATCCACGACCGCCGTAGGGAATACTTTGGAAAGCGTTTCTATATAAGCAGGCTCGTTCACCGTTTCGGCATAGATCGCATCGCAGGAGAAAACGGGATATCCCGCCTCGGATATCCATTTTGAAACGGTCGATTTTCCGCTTCCTATTCCTCCCGTTATCGCAATTTTTTTCATTTTATTTACCCTGTTTCACAAAATTTGTTTCACGATAAATTCTTGTTTTACGCTTTGCTGTCAAACCAATCCTTTCCGACGCCTACTTCGACGGTGAGCGGTACGGAAAGCGAAACGGCGTTCTCCATTTCCCGTTTTAGTATTTTCGAAACGGCATCCGCCTCCTCTTTCGGGCAATCGATAACCAATTCGTCGTGGACCTGTAAAACGAGCTTGGCTTTGTAGCCCCCTACTTGCAGGGATTTGCTTACGTTGATCATAGCGAGCTTGATAATATCCGCACTAGAGCCTTGCATAGGCATATTCATTGCCGCGCGTTCGCCAAAGCTGCGCAGGTTATAATTGGAGGAGCGAATCTCGTTGATCACTCTTCTACGCCCCAGCAGCGTGGTTACGTATCCGTCGTTTTGCGCGTCGTTCACGTTCTTTTGCATATACGATTGTACGTCCGAATAGGATTGAAAGTATTTATTTATATATTCCTGCGCGCGCTTCGCGCTGATATTCAGATCGCTTCCAAGACCAAAGGCGCTGATACCGTAAATGATACCGAAATTAACGGCTTTTGCCTGTCGTCTTTGCGCGGCGCTCACATTTTCACTAGGTACGCCGAACACCTGCGACGCCGTTAAAGCGTGAATATCCTCGTCTTGACAATACGCCTTTATCAACTCTTTACAGCCCGAGAAATGCGCTAAAAGACGCAATTCGATCTGCGAATAATCCGCGTCGACGAGTACGTTGCCCTCACTCGCCATAAATAATTTGCGAAGCTCCTTTCCCTCTTCCGTACGGATGGGAATATTTTGGAGGTTGGGATTAGAGCTGGAAAGCCGTCCCGTAGAGGTCAAATTTTGATTGTAGGTGGTATGCACCTTACCCTGCTTGATCAAAGGTTTTATACCCTCGATATAGGTCGAATGTATCTTTTGCACGCGACGATAGCGCAGCAAAAGCCGCACGATCTCCGATTCACCGGCGTATTTTTCCAATTCCTCCGCCGTCGTTTTATAATTTTTGCGCTCCTTGGTCTTTTTCGTACCCTTACCCACTTGCAGCTTTTCAAAGAGTATTTTTCCAAGCTGTTGCGTGGAATTAACGTTAAACTCTTCGCCTGCAAGCGCGTAGATCTTTTGCTTCAGCTCCTCTTTTTCCGCTTGATAGCGCAAAGAAAGCGCTTTTAACATCTCCTCGTTTACGCATACTCCTTGGAGTTCCATATCGAATAATACGCGTACGAGCGGCAATTCCACGCCTTGATACAATTCGCGTTCCTTATCGTTCAACGATTGCGCGTAATAAGCGTGCATCCATACCAAAGCGTGCGCTTTGTATTTTTCGGGCAAGGAGAAATAATTCATACAAAAGAAGATATCGTCGGTGTTTGCCAAGCCCTCGGATATGCATTTAAGTATGGCAACGTCTTCAAACGGCGCTAAAACGTCGATCTTATACGGCTTGGCTCTATGCATAATATCTTTAATATTGTAAGAAATCAGGCGTTTTTTACCGCCAAAAACGGCTTTGAAAAGCGGCTGCAGCTGATCCTCGAAAAATCCGCTGTCCAAAAGCTCCCTTTTAATATCGATAATGCACTCGGTCAACGGATCTCCACGCCGCCAACCATCGTCAACGAGGGTAAAGGAAAATTCCGCGTCCGACCAATAGCAAGCGACGTTCGCAGCGGTAGAGTTTTGAAAATAAGCTACCGCGTCGTTCACCGTTGCAAAATATTTTTCTTCGATCTCCCCGTAAGGCTTATCGTTTTGGCTTATCGAGCTTACTCCTACCTCCTCTTTCGTTTCGGCAAAGATATTCATAGAGATCAAGCTCTTAAATTCCAGCTCGGCAAATTTTTCCCGAACGAGATGAGAAAAGGGCATTTTCAGCGCGCAATCGTTGAGTTCGATATCCAAAGGCACGTTCGTATCGATGGTCGCAAGCTGCTTGGAAAAGAAAGCGGTTTCCTTGTTTTCTTCCAGCTTTTTATGCAATGCGCCGCCGATTTCGTCGATATGCTCGTATATACTCTCCAAATTTCCGTATTCGTGGATCAGCAACGTAGCCGATTTCTCGCCCACGCCCACAACCCCGGGGATATTATCCGATTTATCCCCCATAAGCGCTTTCAAATCGATAATCTGCGAGGGAGTAAGCCCTGTTTCCGTTTGAAAATTTTCGTTCGATAATTCAAGAATATCGCTCACGCCCTTACGCGTATAGCAAACGTTCGTTGTTTCGTCTACGAGCTGATAGGAATCCCTGTCTCCCGTATAGATATACGTTTGTACGTTGAACTTTTTTGCCAGCGTACCTAAAACGTCGTCCGCTTCATAGCCCTGTAATTCGCAAATTTTGACGTTCATCAAACGCAACACCTCTTTGAGTATGGGCAGCTGCAGCGCCAAATCCTCGGGCATAGGCTTTCTACCCGCTTTATAATCGGCGTACATTTTATGACGGAAGGTCGGCGCGTGCAGATCGAAAGCAACGGCGAAATGGCTGGGCTTTTTGTCGGTGACGATCTTCAACATCAATTTTACGAACCCGAACACGCCGTTCGTAGGCGTACCGCTTTTCGTCGTAAACAAGGGCGTAGCGTAAAACGCACGGTTGATCAAGCTGTTGCCGTCGATGAGAACCAATTTTTCCATAAGAGCAGTATATCCTTACGATTTTAATTTCATTACTACTATTTTAGCACGAATTTCAAAAAATCGCAAGAGAATTAAAAATGTTTGAAAAAAGATTTAATTTTTTATTAAAATCCCCCTTGAAACGCTTGCTTTTTTTCTCGTTATTTAATATAATAATAAAGCTTTCGATTGAATTGCTGGTGTGGTGGAATTGGCAGACGCGCTGGACTCAAAATCCAGTGGTAGCGATACCGTGTGGGTTCAACTCCCACCACCAGCACCAAAATAAAAACGCCGAGCTTGGCGTTTTTATTTTTTCATAACGACGGTAAGGTGGCGAAGATGGACTTTTTGATAGAATTTATTTTAGAAGTGTATATGGAATTGATGACGTTGATCGTTCCCGAAAAAAACGTAACGAAAAAACACAAGATCATCGCGAAGATCCTTGCCGTTATCGTTATTTTTGCGATCTTTGCACTCGTCGTTTGGGGGCTCGCGTTGATTATCGATCACAATAATTATTTAGGGCTTATCCCCCTATCCTTTGCGCTCGTCATTTCTCTATTGCAAATCATCTTCGGTATTATCTTATATAAAAGAAATCATTAAAAAATCGAACTCCCGTCGTTTACCACGACGGGAGTTTTTGGTTTTCGTCATTAATAATATTTTTCCATCAATATCGGTTTTATTTGCTCGGTCAAGCCCAAATCGTGAATAAGCGTTAAAACGGTATATCTATCCCGTACGGTATACGCCTTATCGATCATTTCCTCCATCGTTTCCTTTCTTACGCCGATTTCGGAGAAGCGCACGGGACAGCCCATTTTCACGAGCATATCGCGAACGGTATCCACGCGCGGCAACGCCTCCGCCAAGCGGTAGACTTTCTCCGCGCCGTTAAAAGTAATTCGATTATCCTTGATATAATTATACAGCTCGATGGAAACGAGCGTACCGATGGCAACCTTTAAGCCGTGCATAGGTATCTTTTCGCCGCGACGAACGAAATCCATTTCCAAGAAATGCGATTGATGATGCTCGCTACCGCTTGCAGGTCGGGAATTGCCGCATTTCGCCATAGAAAGCCCTGCCGTGATCAACGCGTCCATAAGCTTGGCTACCGCTTCCCCCGTATGGTTCGTCAAATCCTCGAAAGCGTTTACGCAAGCGGTACGCGCCTGTTCCATCAAAGCGTACGCCTCCTCGTCGATCGGCTCCCCTTTCAAGGCGTGCGCCATTCTCCAATCGGTAAGACAGGTATACTTACCGATAATGTCGCCAAAGCCTGCCGCCGTCATCAACCTCGGCGCGTTGCATACGATATCTAGATCGATCAAAATATCGCTCGGCGTACGCACTTCGTCCGTTACCTTAACGCCGGCGCGCATCAACGCCGCGCCTTTGGAGCAATATCCGTCCATACTCGCCGCCGTTACAAGCACGCCGCTTTCTATATTGCGCCGCGTAGCGACCGATTTTGCCATATCGTTCAGCGTACCGCTACCTACGGCTAAAACGTAGTCTGCCGTAGCCGCGATCTCGTACGCATATTCGCATTTATCCTCGGAGGGTATAAGCTCCTCGTCGGAATACGCTACGTCAAGGAGCTTCGCACCGCGTTTTTCCATTTCCGCTTTGATTTGTAAAGCGTACGGCAACGTGTTGATATCGTACATCACCGCAACCGTTTTGGTTGCTATTTTATGAAAGAATTTTTCAAAACCGCTTTCGTGACGGTATTCGATATTGATCCGCATTAGTTCCCTCAAGGAATTTAATCGTTGTCGCAGCGTTCAATGGAGAAAATAAAGGGATTTTCCGAAATGATCTTATTAAGCTCGGACGAGGAAAATTCGTTGTCCGTCGTCAAGGTCGCGCTGTATAAAACCTGATCCCCCTCGCGCTTTAATACCAAATGATTAAAACGGTCGGTGCCGAAAATTTCCTTGATCCTCAAATTCTCGTCGCCCGTGCGCGAAAACTCGATCTTTACCGAATACGTTCTTTTCGTACGGAAAACACGGAAGTTGGTATGCAAAAGAAACTGTACCGCGATCATAAGCACAGTCGCGACGATCGCCACCAAAAACAGCTCCGCGCCGCAAACCATACCGATCCCCGCCGTCGCCCAAACGCCTGCGGCGGTAGTTAAGCCCTTGACCTCGTGTTGGTTATAAACGATCATACCCGCGCCGAGGAAGCCTACGCCGGTCACGATCTGCGCCGCGATACGCCCGGGGTCGCCGTTACCGATATTTTTAGAAAGAATGGTCATCAACGCCGCGCCGAAGCATACGATCGTATGCGTGCGGATACCGGCTTCCTTGGAGCGCATCTTACGTTCCAAGCCGATCACAAACCCGAGTACGACGGACAAGAGCAATTCGGGAAGCATCCAAAGTTGTGCAATCACCTGTTCTAAAGTCATATTTTTCCTCCCAATAGAATTACGTTATAATATTCCGAGCGCACAAGCAATATGCGTTCAATCCAAAAAATTTTTAACGCCGTTCAAGACGAACGTCGGGGTATCTTTTTCGCCTGCCCTTTCGATATCGGCGAGCGTTGCCTCGCCTGAAAGCACGCAAACGGTATCCACGCCCGCGTTCACGCCCGAAGCGATATCCGTATACAATCTATCGCCCACCACGACCGTTTCCTCTTTCGAATACTTGAATTTTTTCATCAATTCGAAGATCATCGTCGGTTCGGGTTTACCGATAAACACGGGCTTTTTGCCCGTTGCGTATTCGATACCCACGCACATAGAGCCGCAGTCGGGAATAGACCCGAAATCGACGGGACAGACCCAATCGGGATTGGTGGCGTAATACGGTACGTCCAATTTCGTCAAGACTTCGCAAGTAGTACGCAGTTTTTTGCCCGTAATTTCGGGGTCGAACGCCACGAGCACCGCTGCGATCTCCGTCGTAAATTTTTGCGTTACGGAAAGTCCGCTTGCTTTGAGCTCTTTTATAAACGATTTCGTGCCCTGTGCGTAAATGAGTCGATCACGGAATTTTTCTTTCATAATCATAACGGCGGCTTGCGCGGAGGTGAAGAAATTATCCCCGTTGATACCGTTGATCCCCAAGCGGTTGAGTTTTTTTATGTAATCTTTCACCGATTTGGAGGGATTATTCGTGATAAAAGCGAAGCGACCGCCCTCGGCTTTGATCTTCTCCAACAATTCCGTAACGCCGTCGAATAAGTCGTTTTCACGGTAGATCGTACCGTCCATATCAAACAGGTATAACTTTTTCGTTTTTAACCCGTCGGCGTTTCTACCGAAATAATCCTTCATAGACTTCTCCTTTCGTTATAATTATTTATTATAGCATATTTATTTCGTTTATGCAAGCGATTTTGACTTGTCGTTACGCGTTTCCCGCAACGACGAGGTTTGCCTCGTCGGAAATATTTTCAACGAGTACGTCGCCGATTTTTACAGGTAATTCGCAGGTAGTTTGATTGATCTTCTTCATTATCTCGAAAATCTCGCTCTTTTTAACGGGTCTATCTGTTTTTACGGGTACCATCACGCCGTTTTTAGCGCGAACGGTAGAAGTAACCACGCGTTTGGGGCAAACGACCTCGTTTTCCGCATACAATTTACCGCGCGGACAGCCGTTACCCTTTACGGATACGGGGTTGCCGTTCTCCATTTCCACCTCTAAGGCGCAACCGATGGGACATTCGATACAAGTCAACGATATAACGCTCATACGTTTTCCTCCAACACTACTTCGATCTTTCCGTTTGTTTGTGCAATTTTCGCTTCCGTCAACAACAGCGTTTCCATTTCCCCCGGTACGACGATCTTTTTCTTGCGCTGTAAAAGCACCGTATCGCCGCATTTTACCGTGATCGTACAATCGCGGAAGGTATTGGTAACGCGGAAGAACAGCTTCACGTTGCCGCCGATATTCTTATCCAAGCGCTGAGGTACGACGTAGCCGATATTACTGCCGTTGACCACTTCCACTCCGTCGTGCTCGATCGCGCCCTCTAATACGTATTTCGCTGCATAAACGCCCGCCAGCTCCGATTCCTCGGAAACGAAATCCACGAGGTCGTGGACCTGCAAAACGTTGCCGCAGGCAAAAACGCCGCTTACGAGCGTTTCGCGGTTTTGATATACCACCGCGCCGCGCGTTCTCGGAGAAAGCTCGATCTCCGCGCCTTTCGTGAGTTCGTTTTCGGGAATCAAACCGACCGAGAAAAGCACCGTATCGCAATCGAAATGCATTTCCGTACCCGAAATAGGCTTTTTATCCTTATCTACCTCGGATATGACGACGCCCGTTACCCGTTTGTCCCCCTCGATCCTCGTGATCGTATGATTGAGGTAAAGTGGAATATTGAAATCGTCCAAGCATTGCGCTATATTACGCTTCAAACCGCTCGAATAGGGCATAATCTCGCAAACGGCGTGCACCTTGGCTCCCTCGAGCGTCATACGCCGTGCCATGATCAAGCCGATATCCCCCGAGCCGAGAATAACGACGCTTTTCCCGGGCATATATCCTTTTATATTCACGTATTTTTGCGCCGTACCCGCAGAATAAACGCCTGCCGGTCTACTCCCCGCCACATTGAGCGCGCCGCGGCTTCTTTCCCTACAGCCCATAGCGAGAATAACCGCTTTTGCCTCTACCGTAAATACGCCGTATTCCGTATTGATCGCCGTGATCTTTTTATCTTTCGTCAACGAAAGCACCGTCGTTTGCGTGAAAACCTCTATATTGCGCGCAAGCACTCCGTCAACGAAGCGCGCCGCGTATTCGGGGCCAGACAGGCTTTCCTTAAACCGCGTCAAACCGAAGCCGTTATGGATGCATTGATTGAGAATACCGCCCAAACGTTCCTCACGCTCCAAGATCAATATATCTTTCGCGCCGTTATCGTACGCGGCTATCGCAGCCGCAAGTCCTGCAGGTCCACCGCCGATCACGACGATATCGTAATAATTTTTCATTTGCTCACCCCCGTAACGAGCGCCGACCCCTCGCCGTTTTTCGTAACCTGTTCAAATGGAATACCAAGCTCTCGCGCAATGATCTCCGCGACGTGCGGTTGACAAAAGCCGCCTTGGCATCTACCCATACCTGCGCGCGTTCTACGCTTTACCGCGTCCACGTTTTTAGCCGGCGGATTTTCGCGAACGGCGCGAACGATTTCACCTTCGGTGATTTGTTCACATCTACAAACGATCCTTCCGTACGAGGGGTCGTTTTTAATGATCTCGTTCTTCTCCTCGTTAGATAGATCCTTAAAGTAATGATCGGCTTTTCTTCTTCCGTTAAAGCTTTCGTTTCGTTCAAGCTTTACGATATTACCGACGAGCTCCTCCACCACGTATTTTGCGATCGCAGGCGCGGAGGTCAACCCGGGGGATTCGATACCGGCGCAATGGATAACGCCCGCCGTTCTCTTGCTTTCTTCGATGATAAAATCGTGCCTGCTCGAATAAGCGCGAACGCCGGCAAAAGAGGTGATCGTGTTGAAAAGAGGCGCATTTTTCGTCATTTTTCTCACCTTTTCGATCACGAACGCAAGCCCCGAAGCGGTCGTATCCGTAGAGGCTACTTCCATTTCCTCGGAAGTGGGTCCGAGTAAAATATTTCGATCCGCCGTTTGCGTGACCAAAATCCCCTTTCCTTTTTCCGTCGGCGTAAAGAAAAGCGTATGCGAAACGAAATCTCCGCTTTCTCTGTCCAATAAGATATATTCGCCCTTTCTTGCTTTAACCTCAATATCGTTATCGCCCACCATAGCCGCAATTTTACCGCTTGCAAGCCCCGCGCAGTTGATCACGAGTTTTCCCTCGACCGTTTCGCCTTTCGTCGATCTTACCGTAAATACGGCGCCGTTTTTGTCGATGGCCCCCACTTCGAAATCGGTATATAACTTGGCTCCGTTATCCATAGCGTTGCCGATCGCGGCGATCGTTAAGCCGTACGGGCAAACGATACCGCCCGTTTTGGCGTGTAATGCACCCATCGCTTCCTCCGAAATATTCGGCTCTAACGCGCGAAGCTGCTCTTGATCGATAATTTCCATATCGCTTACGCCGTTTTTCTCACCGCGTTCTTTCAACTGCGCGAGCGTTTGCATTTCCCCCTCGGAAAACGCAACGACGAGCGAGCCGTTGTTGACGAATTTTACCCCCAGCTCCGCGGTGTAAGCGGGCATCATCATATTGCCGAGCACGTTAAATTTCGCTTTCAAGGTATCGGGCGCGGCGTCGAAGCCCGCGTGTACGATACCGCTGTTCGCCTTGCTTTGTCCCATACAAACGTCGTTCTCTTTTTCCAAAAGGCAAACGGAAAGCTTATATTTTGTCAGTTCACGAAGGATCGTGCCGCCCACGACGCCTCCGCCGATTACGATAACGTCAAACATTTTTTACTCCTTTTTATAAAACAACTTGACATATTAGCTTATTTATATTATAATACAAATAAGCAAATAAGCAAAGTGATTTGCAAAAATTGCAAATATGACAAGAAAAAAGGAAAAATTCGCAAAAAACTTCTTTTGTTTTTTGCGAAACGAGCAAAAACTATGAAAGAAAACCAAGAAAAGGATATCCTTGAGATTTTGCAAAACAATCAATACGCAACGATCGACGAGCTCGCCGCGAAATTATTCGTCAGCGCCTCTACTATTCGAAGAAAATTGGACGTACTCCAAAAGAAAGGGCTTGTAACCCGTACGCACGGCGGCGCGCAGCTTAACGACGATAATAATTTCTTCCCGAGCTTCACCTTTCGCGTACACGAAAACAGCTTTGAGAAGAAAAAGATCGCTCTTTCGGCGATCAAGCTGATCAAAAACGGCGACCTGATCTTCCTTGACGGTACGACCTCCGCTTTCTTTATCGCGGAATATTTGTCCGAATTTAAGAATATACGCGTGATCACGAACGGCATTGACACCCTTTCCCTGCTTGCGAAAAACAATATCGCCGCATACTCGACGGGCGGTTGCGTACAGGAGCTGAACAGATCGGTGCTCGTAGGGCACTACGCCGAGGAAATGATCAAGAATTTCCACGCCGATATCGCGTTCTTCTCCGCTCGGTCGGTGGATAGCAACGGGGAAATTTACGATTGCTTTGAAGAAGAAAACGTGATCCGAAAGGCAATGATCAAACACGCGACCAAAAAGGTATTCCTTTGCGACAGTACGAAGTTCGGCAAGACCTCCCTTTTTCATCTTTGCTCGCTCAACGACGTCGATTATATCGTCAGCAACCACACCGTTCCCGACTTCGTAAAGGTCGATAAATTACCGCAGTTGATCACCGATTAAAAATAACCTCTCCGATTTGTAGGACGGTAAAACACTAAAAGAACACCGCAAAACGGTGTTCTTTTTTGTCGTTATACGCAAATCCTGATGATCGTTTGAAAAAATTTTCGTTAGGAGTATAAATATATATTTTATCGTTACCAAGCTAAGAAATCCGTTCCCTTTAATTTCAATATAGCCTCCGCAAAGAAATAGTCGCCGTAAATGATCGGCATATGTTGTTCTTTGTCGTACATCAGGCTACCCATTTGTAGGATCGAATCCTCCTCGTCCGTCCAATCGCACCACTCTCTTTCCATCGCTTTCAAAATATATAACGCGGCGGAAAGGTATTTTTCCTTTTCGTTTTCGTCCACGAGCTTTGCAAGCTCTATCAAACCGCAAGCTGCGATCGCGCCTGCCGTCGAATCGTAATAAAGCGGCGTTTCCGGTTGACGAAAATCCAATCTCGGAAGCCATTCCGTTTTTTTCGTTTCTTTTATGAAATATTCCGCCACCTTTTTCGCCGTAACCAAATATCTTTGCTCGTCGGTATGGATATACGAAAGCGTAAAACCGTACAACGCCCAGCCTGCGCCTCTAGACCAACAGGAATCCTCCGCGTAGCCTTGTCCCTTTCTTACGCCGAGCACGGTATCCGCCTTTTGGGTATCGTGTATGACGATATGATTGACCGAGCCGTCCTCGCGAACGTGATCGCGTATAGACATATCCGCGTGGCGCATAGCGATCTTGGCAAACCGCGGATCGCCGATCTCCTTGCTCGCCCAATATAAAATGGGAATATTCATCATACAATCGATGATCGACCAGCCCGACCTGTCCTCTCCGTCCTTTCTGCCGTTCCAACAACGGATAAAATTCCCGTCCACGTTATAACGACTCATAAGCGACATTGCCGCGATCAAATTGCGGTTTTTCGAAGCGACGTTCCCCGTAAGACGGTAATTTACGCCGCTGGTCAAATGCCACATAAATCCGACGTCGTGATTCAAACCGTCCATATAGTTGAAAGCCGCGTCCAACTTTCTTTCCGATGCCTCCGCAGTCGATTTATAACACTCTTTCCTCGTCCCGACGTACATTTGCCACATCAAACCGCCCCAAAAACCGTTCGTCCACGTCAAAACGTCTTTACCCTTGGCACGATCGTCGTGTTCGCCGTTTTTCGTGGTATACGGAATTTTATTGCGGCTTTTTACCGCCGTCTTGGAAAGCTTTTCGTCCAACTTTTTCCAAGTAGCTTCTATCCATTCCCTATTTTCCGCGATCATAGTTTCATAACTCATTCTCTTTTTCCCTTTTCCTTTTTTATTTAGGCTGTTTCCCTATGTAAGCCAAAATACCCCCGTCTACGTAAAGAATATGTCCGTTGACAAAGTTCGATGCTTCGCTCGCAAGGAACACCGCGGGTCCCGCCAGATCTTCGGGATTTCCCCAACGCGCCGCCGGCGTTTTTGCGATAATAAAGCTGTCGAACGGATGTCGGGAGCCGTCCGCCTGTCTTTCACGGAGCGGCGCCGTTTGCGGCGTGGCGATATACCCGGGACCTATACCGTTGCATTGAACGTTATATTCGCCGTATTCGCTCGCAATATTTTTCGTGAGCATCTTCAAGCCGCCCTTCGCCGCCGCATACGCCGAAACGGTTTCTCTACCGAGCTCGCTCATCATCGAACAAATATTGATGATCTTACCGCCTCCTTTTTTGATCATGGACGGGATAACGGCTTTTGCACAAATGAACGGCGCGTTCAAATCTACGTCGATGACCTGACGGAATTCCTTGGCGCTCATCTCGCACATAGGGATACGCTTAATGATCCCCGCGTTGTTGACGAGAATATCGATCACGCCGACCTCCTTTTCCACCGTCGCAACGAGCGCGTTTACGGCGTCCTCGTCCGTTACGTCGCAAACGTAGCCGTGCGCTTGGATACCTTCCGCCTCGTACGCCGCCAAGCCCTTATCCACGAGCTCTTGCTTGATATCGTTAAAAACGATAGTAGCCCCCGCCCGTGCAAACGCCTTTGCGATCGCAAAGCCGATACCGTAGCTCGCACCCGTAACGAGCGCGATTTTTCCTTTCAAAGAAAACATATTTTCCATTTTTCTTACTCCTTTGCTCTTTTTATTCTTATCCGAACTTCTACCGCTTTCTTACCGCTTGCGATATACCCTTTGTAAACGCCGTTCCGATTGAGTAATTCCATACGCAAATCCGTAAGATTTTCCGTTTGATATTCGCAAACCCAACCCTCGTATTCCACGGACAGCTTTTCGTTATTTTCGGATATTTTCGTACTCGTTTCCCCGTCGAACGAAAACACGGGCAAGCAAATTCCGAGCTCCTCTTGGTTTTCGCTCGTCGCCTGCAACAAAACGCCGTCTTTATCAACCGAACAAATAAAGTTCACCGTTTTGTTATCGCCGAAATCGCATACGAACCGCATGCGGCTCGTAGCTTTTTCGTCTACGAACGTATAGCTCGCTTCGTTTCCAGCGCCGAAAATCCAACGCTCCTTATCCGTCTTTATCGCAGGACAAATGGAAAAATCCGTTTCGTTTTTACGTTCGCCCAGCTTATACCACGGCTCTTTTGCAAACGGCATAGACAGGCAGATCGCGCTCGGCGCGTTCGCTTTATGGATCCTACCCAAGCCCGAGCCTTCGTAATGCAAGTCCGCGCAAGTATCCGCTTCGAGAAAGTACCCGTTTTTATTCAAAAATACTTTATGAAAAGCGTCGCCCGTTTTCGAAATGAAGCCGCCGCATTCGGCTGGACAAGCGACCTCCGCGATCGAAGACGTATCCAAAAACAACGCGGGATAGATCACCGAAGCAAGCGTGATCATATATTTATCGAAATAGGCGTACCCCTCGCAACCGAAAAAGCTATCCTGCGAATATCGGTTTTTAACGTGCTTACTGGGTACGAATTCAAGCCATTTTTCGATCGCTTCCAATGCTAAATTTGCCGCGCGGACGAATTGTCCCGCCTTTTCAAGCTCTCCCCGCTTTTTATAGCGCAAAGCCTCGAATTTATACAAAACGACCAAGTTCGCTTCGTTATGTAAAAATTGGTTGCTCCTGCCCCCGTAAGGGATTTCACCCGTAACCGATTGCATTCGTAGCGTTAACAATCCCGACTTTTCCAACAAGACGTCCATTTCTTTACGGTACTTTCCGTTATAGCCGAAATGTAGCATCAACGCAAGCCGATAACGCGCAACGAGATCGTACAAAATAGGCGCGTGCGGATCTATATACATACCGTTTTCATCGAAAAGGCGTAATTGCGTAGCAATTTGTTTATCTACAAAATCACGCTCCTCGCTCATTCCCGTATAGACCCTAAGCCATTCGCTTGACGCACCGAACAACGCCCAATTATGAAGCTTCTCGGGAGGAAGAGTATACACCTGCTTATATAGATCGAAAGCACAAGCGGAAGAAAGCTGCGTTTTCCAGCCTTGCAGCCTTTCTTTTTCCACAAAATCCGATCTCTCCAATTCCAAAAGCAACAAACAAAGCTCCACCACGGAAAATTCGTTCGCGGCTTTTACTTTGGGTATCTGCTCGCAACAAATATCCATCATTTCAAAAAAGACGGGCGTTAATTCTCTTTTTCTATTGTAAGCGATCAAAATACCTATATTAGCCGCAAGACGGGACAAGCTTTGATCGGTAAGCCCGGCGTCTTTTACTTTTCGGGTATAATTTTTCAAGCGTTCCACGGAATAACATTCCAAAGCGCGCTCCATTACGTTGAGATAACGTTCTTTCATTTCCGCTCCTTACGGTTAAGTATCATTATAACAAATCTTTATTTTCGATATGGTCCATATCGGTAAATTCTTGGTTCTCACCGCACATTGCCCAAATAAACGAATAGTTCTTCGTGCCAACGCCTGAGTGGATAGACCAAGACGGCGAGATAACCGCTTCTTCGTTGTGCATAATGATATGTCTGGTTTCCGTCGGCTCGCCCATCATGTGGAATACGACGTCGTTTTCGCCCATATCCAAATACATATACACTTCCATTCTTCTATCGTGCGTATGACAGGGCATCGTGTTCCAGTTCGAGCCCACTTCCAGCTGGGTTAAACCCATAGCAAGCTGACAGCTCTTCATAACCTCGGGGTGTATGTATTGATTGATCATGCGTTTATTGCATTCTTCTACGCTACCGCAAGGCACTTTCTTCGCTTTCGTAATATCAATTTTTACCGTAGGATAGGCGGTGTGTGCAGGGCAGGAGCTTACGTAGAATTTTGCAGGTGCGTTTTCGTCTACACTCTTAAACGTGATTTCTTTATTTCCCATACCGATATACATACCGTCGCGGGGATTCATTTCATATTCTTTGCCGTCTACCGTAATAATACCTTTACCGCCGATATTGATACAGCCCATTTCTCTTCTTTGCAAGAAATAATCCGCCGCAAGCTCTTTACCTGCCTCTAATTTCAAGACTTGTCTTACAGGCATAAGTCCTGCCGTAATGATACGGTCGATATGGCTATATACCATTCTTACGTTGTCCTTCGTGAAAAGATTTGCGATATGAAATTCTTCTCTCAATCTTTCCGTCGTGTAGTGCTTTACGTCCTTTGCATTGCTTGCTTGTCTTACTTCCATTTTACTAAAATCCTCCATAATGTATTGTCCGTAAACCTCGATTTGCGTTAGTGCCGCAAAGCTCAAAATTTCCGTGACTTGTGTAAAATTAAAAAGTTTTATTGTTTTCGTTTTCTTCGTCTGCTTTAATACGATTTCTATGCCTTTTTCGTTTTCGGGGTTTAAGTCCGTATTATCAAGCGTAAACTCACCCTTTACGATTTCCCCGTCCGAAAACCGGATATCTATATTCTTCCAATAGCTGTCGTGCGGTATGCCCGTTTTTGCGTCGTGCTTGAAGTCCGCGCGAAGATAAAATACTAATTTACTTACTTCCACTTCTCGACCAAAGTCAAGCGTATATTCCAAATCGTTTCTCGCTCCACCTGCCCACGAATGATAAGGATACGAGCCGTGTCCTTGGTTATTCTTTTCGCCGTCGATTGCGTTTCTCTCGTAAAAGCAAGGCTCTTCCCTCGTTACGAAGTTTGCGCTCGCGTGCGGATAACCGCCCGTTTTTCGCCGTAAATCGTGGGAATTTAACGCAATATTTCTCGCCGCGTGAAATTCGTCGTCCTCCACTTCTCGCACGCATATCGTATGCTCTTTACCTTGAAACGCATTGGGAGCATATCCCATTTTTAATTCCCTTGCACTCGGAATGGTAAAGCAAAAGCTTTTATTTGGACAATAGACGTAGCTTTCCTGCATACTTGGGTCAAGCTTTACGGCAAGCCGATTCGTTCCGTCTAATCGGATATAAATTTCGTCGCCTTCGCCAAATTCGCCCTGATAGGTTTCTTTAATTACCGCTCCTTGCGCCGTAAATTTCACTTGCTTGTTTTTATCTTTGATGGTTAAATATAGCATAACTTTCCTAAGCTTTCATTTATTTTTCAGACATGATATAATGTACGTTGTTTTTTAAGTCGTGTAAAGACGCCCCCCAAACCGCGTTAAAATAAAGCCGTCCGTCGCGCTCGTTGTCTTCCTTCGTTCTGGTTTCACCCGTTAAGCCGTGCCCGTATAAGAATACGTCCGCTTGGATACTTAGGTCAATTTTCCAAACCTCGTGGCAAACGCATACACGCTTTCCACATAACGACAAAACGGTATTCCGCGGTACGATTTCCGTATTCGGCGCAAGCTCTTTCAAATCTTCCACCAAATCGTTATTGCCTGCAACGATAACGACGCGCGCGCCTGAGCGCTCCATCATTTTCAAAATTTTACTCGCCGAGCGTTTCCAGTACGGGCGCACGCTCTCAATTCTACCCGCTTTCAGCTCGTCGGAAAGGTCGCCCGTATGAATAATTACGTCCGGCTTAACGCTCTCAATCAAGCTTTGATAATAAGGATAATCCGCTGAATGTGTATCGCCGATATGCAATACCCTTTTTTGAGCTTTGGGTATTTGCATAGCTACGTTTGTCATATCCAACGTAAGCCGAGCCGTTCGTTCCTTATACAACAAATCGTTTTCCGTCCGCAGATGAGTCGGTAAGTGCGTGCAATCGTTAGCGTACGTTTTCTCACCGTCGGCATATAAAAGCGATAAATGGCAGTTCCAGTGAAAGTCTACATTTTCCGTAACGTTAAACAAATGCCGTAGCGCAACCGAAACCGTTCCATGTCCCACAAGCAATACGTCCGTAGCTTTCGGGAGCTGAGATAATACAGTTTTTAGCTCCGTTTTTAAGCGTTCAATTACGTCCGCCAAATCTTCCTTACTATCCCCCCACCAAATATTCGGAAATTTTTCATCAAAGCAAACGTGAGAATACTTTTGGGCAAGCTCTTGCGCCGTCGTGCCTTGGTAAAATTCGTCCACTCTCGTTATAATTTCACGCAAAGACGCCAAGGGGGTTACGTTTGTTCCTAATTCTTCCGCAAGGATGCTCGCCGTTTCCAACGCTTTATCGTACGGCGACGAAAAAATAACGCCTTTGAATTGCAAATCCTTTAATCGCTGAGCCAAAAGCCTTGCCTGCTCTCTTCCAAGTGGACTTAAAGGAGCGTTCCCAACGGGCAAAGACCAGTCGTTTTTATAATATTCTTGAGATGCTACCTGACCATGCGTCGTTTCAAATATTCTCATTGATCGCGCTCCTGTATCTTCGTATTTTCATGCACCAAATAAATGGGATTAGAAAAAGCAATCAATACGTTCTCGTCGCTATAAATTTCCACCCTTGCAAAATTATACTCGTTTTCACAGGATAACGTCCACGAGCCTGCAACCCGTCCGTTTTCAATCGGAATACGCTCTATTTCTTTTCCGTTCGTAATACAAACGGCGTAGCCACCGCATTGAATATCCGACGCGCTAAACGCAACACATGCGCGCTCCCCTTTGATTACGCTCCCTTGTTCTTTACCGTCAGCCGAAAAAACAAGGTTCTTTATCACGACGGGATTACCAGCCCAAAGCGAACCACGCTTCAACGCTTTCACGAAATGTTCTTCCGTCGGTTCTTCGTCGTCGTATAAGCCTGCAAAGGAACAAAAATTATTCCCTTCCGTCCAGCAATCTTCTCTTGCATGATGATTATCGCTATCGCCATTCCCCGTAATAAAAATTCCTTTTTCGGACAATCTGTCCCAAAGCCTTAAATAATCCTTTGCCTCAAAGGTATCACGCCCTATAGGAAATCCGACTTCAATGACGCTTGCGCCATATACGCGCGTTTCTAATAATTCCGATACGACCATTTCAAACGCTTCGGCTTTATTTTCCAAATGCCTATGCCTAGTAAAAGGATGATTCCACGAAAAAATACCGCCGTGTTTTTTTACGTGCTCGATTGCATATTCGTTACTTACCTTATAGCCCAAGCTTTCGTAATTGATTACGGGTACTTTTGTGGAAAATACGTTCTTATGATTGCCTGCATGGGTAATTTCAAAGCCAACGAATGCTTGCACTCCCCACTTTTGACTAAGACGCTTAGCAAGCTTGATTTGTTCTTGACGAACTTCTTCAAAATTCAATTCCCGTCGAAAAGCAAACGAATGAAACAGAATTTCACCGCCGTTTTCGGCTATTAAGCGTATATTGCAAAGCGCGTTATCTAATCCGCCGATTTCTTCGCTTGCGTCCAAGCTCAAAGCAAATACGTAAACCCCGTTTTCCTTTTTAGGGAACGGCATATATTGCACAAGCTCGTCTGCGCTCTTTTGGGGCATATCGCCAAGCACGTAGCAAAGTCGCGCTTGGGTATACGTAGGCGGTTGCGCCGATAAAATAAATTCAACGCGTACCTGCCCGCTTTCTTTAACGTCTATATCCGCGCCCAGCTCTACCGTCAGCTTGGAAAACAACGGGTCGGCGTGCGCTTTATCCTTTGAATAAAAAAGTAAGCTTTCTTTTTCGTTTTCCTGCGCTTTTATGGAAAGTGCAAGAGCGTTTCCCGTTTCTTCGAAGGCATAACTACCGCCGTTTTCTTCTTCCTTAAAGCCTGCTTTTGCACCACTTGGAAGCGTAATAAACAACTCCTTTTCGGAAAAACGAAATTCGGGAACGTCCCGTTTCTTTTTACCCATACGAACGTCGTGCTCCGTCGTCCACATATGCATAATACCCAAATTTTTGCAAAGCGACATCGTCGACCCGAGCGAAGCCGTCGGTTCGTGTGAGCAATGCAAATGCATATGTATCGGATAATATTTCATCAGCTTTCTTCCTTGTTTTTTCTTTACTTTCTTATTTCCACAAAGTAATTCTTAAATCGTCCATATCGACGACAATCGTTTGCGACTCGTGGAAATTTTTATCTTTTACCGTATCCCACAAAAACCTGTTATACGGATATTGCTCCGATTGACACCAAGGGTCATTGTAAAAACGGTCCGCTTTTTGTGGCCAAAAACAAATTTTTGGCGCAATTTTACGATATAACTCTACGATTAAAGGATAATCGCTTGCTCTTGCCACCGCTAAGCCGTGGTGCGGTACTTGCATAACGTCGCTTTTTAACATTTCGTCCGTACAATAAATAGGCGAATCGGGTTCAAGCAATTTTACAAGTCTGTCCCCTTGCGCATCGCCTAGCACTAAAAAGCTCGTACCGCAAGAAAACGTAAATTTCAAAATCGCGCTCGTATGATTTCGGCTTGTAGGCGGGTCGGGATATTTTTCAAACGCCGTCGTGAAAACGTTCACTTTCACGTTATCAAAGGTAAACTCGTCGCCCGTTTTTAATACGCTTACTTTCGTGTTTGATAATTTTTCAACCGCATTAAACCACATTTCTTCGGCAAGCGCGTCACCGCGACCGCTCGTTTTATCAAAACCGCTATAATCTACGTCTTTGGGAATATTGTAAGCTATCGTTTGAATTTCCACGTCGTTTTTATATTCTTCCATAAACCTTGCGGAAAGCTTAATATGGTCCCTATGTCCGTGTGTGAAAAACCAACCGGCAATTATCGGTTTTTCCCCTTGCGCTTTTTCGCAGAGATAGCGAAACACGCGCTCCCCGTCCACGTCAAAATGCTCGCCACCGTCAATCAAAACGAAACGACCGTCGGTAAGCTGAATAACGTAAGCCATACCGCCTTTCATTTCCATTTGTGCCACAGACGTTTTTATATTTTCCATTCTCCAACTCCTTCCATTTCTTACATCTTTTATTTGTGAGTATAGAATTTATAATTTATATATTATTTAGTGAACTAATTTTATTGACATATTTATATCAAAACGTTATAATATAAATATGACAAACAAAGATTTTCACTATACTTCTCCAAATTTAATTTCTTATTCGCACAAATTCTTGCCGGCGTCAAAAAAGCAACATCTTTCCTACGTGTCGGAATCTCACCGCTTAGTAGAAATTATGCTCGTCGTGCAAGGCAAGATGCACTATACCATCGACGGCGCGCAATACGTTGCCAACGAAGGCGATATCGCCGTAATCAACGCAGGTGAATTTCACTCTTCGCGTGCAAGTCACGTTACGCTTTGTGAAAGACTGATTTTACACTTTTCCACAAACTCTATCCCCGTTTTCAAATCCGTCGCACCGATGAACGCATTTCAAAAAGCGAGCTTGTATCAACATATCATTCCAAAAGAAGTCGTTCAAAAAACGAAAATGCTTTCCCTTTTCAAAAAAATCGAAGTACTTTGCAAAAGCGACGATTTATATAAGGACTTAAAACTTTTTTCCTTGTTAATTTCTTGTATTGCGGAACTCAATTTCGCCGTCGACCTTTTAACGACTAAAAACCACTACATTCCAGCGCCGATAGAAACAAACGACCTATTCAAATCGACAATCGATTATATCAACGAAAATATTCAAAAACCGCTCCCCATCTCTACGGTAGCGCAATATATAGGCGTAAGCGAGTCTTATTTGCATCGCTTATTCAAACAAAATATGGGAATTTCTATGTTAAACTATATCCAAAACCAAAAAATGCAACTTGCGCTTTCCCTGCTTAGAAAAGGACATTCCGCACAAAGCGTTTCGGAAATGCTCGGCTACGAATATTACGCCACCTTTTCCAATACCTTCAAAAAAATCTTCAGTGCGCCCCCTAACGAATTCAAATAATTCTTTTATAACTCACCCCGTCGTCGCTTTATATTCGCGACGACGGGTTTTATTGTTATGTAAGTTTAAGCGACGTTAATCGTGAACGTCGTAGGCGCGTAGCCGTCCTTGTTCACCGTAAACGTAAGCGCACCTGCCTCAGCCGTCGGGTTAAACGTATCTAAATCGGTAACCGCCGCGCCGTTAAAGGTAACGTTCGAAAGCTCGGAAACGGCTATACCGTAGTTTGCCCACGAGAACGCATCGCCCACCGCCAAATCAGCAAAGCCAAGCTTGATTTCCGTAATGTAGAAGGTTGCCGTTGCAGAGTATTCTTTGTAATCAGTACCGATATAAATACGAGCCTTAAATACGCCTTTATTCGTAATATCATCCGTTGCATCTGCTAAATTCGTCGAATACGTTACAACGTCATTCTTATTTACTAATTTATCCTTGCTACTGGTGCTTTGAATATACCAATCAATCTCGTCCGTTGAATTGCTTTCATCCACCATCAAATAGGTTATATCTAAGGTAAGGTATTTCGCACTCGTAGTTTTATTAAAATAACTAGGAAGGTTAATTCCTACACCGTTGACACTCGTTTTTGGCTCATTACCGCCCGTATGATCGATTGAAAAAGCAACTACGTTTTTATAATTATACGTTTCAACCGTTGCAACTTGATATTGCGCCAAATTGAAATTACTTTCTTTAATTTCCAGCGTGCCATACGTCGGCTTAACGTCCATTGTATGCGTCGAAGATACGCCGTCTTTCGTTGCCGTAAACGCAAGCGTACCTGCCTGCGCCGTGGGATTAAACGTATCTAAATCAGCAACCGCTGTGCCGTTAAAGGTAACGTTGGAAAGCTCGTCCGTCGCTATACCGTAATTTGCCCACGAGAACGCATCGCCCACTCCCAAATCAGCAATATCGAGTTTAATTTCGGTAATGTAGAACGTCGCACTTGCGTTATTAGTCTTATGATTTTCTTGGATATAAACCCGAGCCTTAAATTCACCATCTCCCGTGACATATTCCGCCTTAGCATCTGCTAAATTCGTCGAATACGCTCCCGTATCGTTCGGATTTTTTATTAGTAAGCCACCTTTAGCTTCAGTAGGTTCTTGAATTCTCCAGTTCGTTGTTTGGTCGGAACTCTCCGCCACCATAAGATAGTCTATACTTAACGTAAAATATTGCGCGTTATAAGAGTCTGTTGTGCTGTCCATATTGACAAAATAAGGGAGCTTAATACCCACACCGTTTACGTTTGTGCTTGGCGAATTAATCGAAATCGCAACTACTTCTTGGGAATTATACGTTTCGACCGTTGCGCCTTGATATTGATTCAAAACCAAATTGCTCTCCGCGATAGGAATAATATTGCTAGGCGCGTTTGTAACCGTTACGGCAACCGTTTTTTCAAAGCCAAGCGTTTCGTTAGATACGGTAATATTCGCCGTACCAACCGTGTTCACCGTAAGAGTACCGCTACTTTTATTGACGGTTACACATTCGTCATCGCTTGTATAGGAAAACGCATATTTTTCCGTTAAGTGCGCCTTTACCGTATCACTAACACCGTCGTTAAACGCAAGCGACGCTCTCACGTTGCTCTTCGTTCCTACCGTCAGGTTTCTTGTTTCCGCAACGTCAATGCCTGTAATCAGGTATTTTTCTAATGCGGAATAATAGTCGGTATTATAAGTAATATCCTGCGACAACGCAGCATTGGCAACCTGCACTACCGAACGAGCAGTCGTAGCGTACGTAGATACAAGGGGCGAATAGATAGGCTCGGACAGGTTATCCGCCGTAACGTAGCTTCTTACGCTAATTTCTCTGCTATAATCTTCTTCGGACATTTGCGTAAGCACCGTATTGAAGATATAATAATCAGGATAACTCGCTAAGGAGTATTTCATATCTTGTACGTCTTCCGCTAAAATCGTCGCTTCCCCGATTTCTGCCGTTTCCGCCGTCAATTCCGCCGTCAGCATATCCGTCGGCAATAAAATGGTATGAATTACAGGATTTACTAACGTATCTTCCGTACCTGCGTCCAGCCAGCTCTTAGGGAGCATTGTTTTGAACCGCATACCAAAGCCGACCGTTTCCTCACCGTTCGTTTCTTCTAAACGCAAGGACGCACCTTCTATTAGCGAAATGGTAGGCTCCGTGTCCGCCGACGCTACGCTAAAATGCATTGCGCCAAGCGACGCTACCGTGAGCGCACAAGCGAATAAACCAACTACCGTTATTTGTTTCATTTTTCTTTTCATTACCAATTACCTCCCCAAACTACTTCTGCGTCTTTTGTTGACGCGCCTTCAATGAACCCAGGCTCGGATTCACATATCACGTCTGTTTGCCTATAATACGTTAACCTTATTATCGGCGAGCTATATTGGTTCATAATTTGTCCTCCTATACCTTTATTTTATTTTTACAACAATTTTTTTCTTTTTACCAAGGATATTCTACGTCCGTATCCTTTTTCTCGTCCGAGCTACCTTCAATGACAGGGGGTGCGGGAACAATAGGAATCTCCACCGTCGTCGTTTTATATTTAGCCTTTTTTAACGTTATCCTAAGCGTTCCCTTTTCAGGTATCCAACCTGCTAAATCCAACGGTTGCGCATCCCCACCTGCTTCGGGGGTGAACGTTGCCGAAATTATTTCGTTTGCTTGAATTCCAAATTTGGTCAAATCTAATACGTCTTGGTCTGATACCAGTCGCGTGTAGTACCCAAATTCTAATTCGTAGATATACAATTCTACGTTAAACCCTGTCGGGTGATTGTTGGGATTTTCTTTATCGCGGTGTTGTGCTTCCAAAAGTCTTACTTGAAGCTGGAACATATTACCCGATACGGCGTACGTATCCGAATTTTTTATCCAGTCCATATCATAGAAAAGCTCTACTTTTTCGCTCTCCTGCGCGCTTGCGCTAAATTTGATATGCTCCGTCGCGCCTGCTTTCATTGCTCTTGGAATATCTATGTTGCAATCCGTTTTTGCGCTAACGACAAGCCTAACGTAATCAAAACAAGTATAGTTTGCTATCTTTTCCGTGAAACGGAAGATAGTTTTAGAATTGCTTGTCGAGCCTGACCATATCGCCGTGTGCGATACCTTTAACGCTGATTCGCCGTTCTTTTCCACCGATCCCACCGACGTACCCGACGTAACCGCAAGTATTTTACTCATTTCAGGTGCATTAAAGTGGATAGGTGCGTTCCAGTACGGTGCGTCTATTACGGGAAATTCCAGCGTTTTTTCCGCCGAGTTATCCTTTCCGTCCTTTGCTTTAATCGCTAACTTAAGCGACGTTATCGGACTGTTTTCAGGTAACGTGAAAACGCCGTTTTCCGTTGCTACTTCCGCGCCTGTATTGTCCGTTATGGTAAGCGAATTTTCCGACATAATCCCCGATAAATCGCCGACGCGGATATAATCGTTAACATTAAACATTACACCGCGATACACCGATTCGGGTAACGAAGTCGTTACGATATACGGTGCGGTTGTGTCCTGTACCTTTAAGACGGTATTCTTTTCAAGCTTTTCTTCTCCTTTTGCTATCGTATACGTAATCGTGATGTCTTCAAACGCTTCCACGAGCAACGCGTTCTTGGCGTTAAATACTACGTTTTTGCCGTTTTGAGTAGCCGACAAGGAAACAACCGCCGGTTTTCCGTCTAACGTCGCTTGGGGCATAGCGGGCGTATAATACTGACCTATCTCTACCGTATCCTGCGCGACAACTTCAAAATTTGCTACTCGACCGGATAATTCGTTATCTTTGTCACTACAAGCTACGCCGATAAGAGAAAGTGAAGCAAACGCAAGAGCAATTATTATTTTCTTTATCGTTTTCATTCTACATTCCCCCTTTTACGATACCGTCGGCAAAACCGTTGTGTCCGTATTCGGCACTTCGCTTAAAAAACGCATATTATCTACGTAGAACGTAACGCCACCTGCACCACCGTTTTCCAAACCGCCTTTCGCGCCCTGCCATTCCAATTGTAGCTGGGTCGTTTTGGTTACTCTATTCGTTAAAGGAACACATATCGTATACCAACCGATACCTTGCGGAACTTTAATTTTATTCTTTGCTTTCGCGTTCTCGCTGTTTACAAATTGTAATTGAATACTCCAAGCGTTGTTGAAAGGTTTATAAATATCAAAGACAAAATACGAAGTATCCGGATAATTTATAAATCCGCTTTCGCTACATAATTTCTTGGAAAATACCAAATAGAAATACGGATTCGTACCTAGCGTATCGGGGGATATTACCTTCAACGAACGCGCTCCGCTCGTTGCCAAATTCGGGTCGGTCACAACTTCCGCCGTCGGCATAAACCCGCTGGTTTCTCTCGTTATCGCCATAAAACTTTGATAGGATTTTTCAAAATCGCAAAATTCGTCTTCATCTAGCGTTATCTCTATGTCCGAATATTCAAGCGTAGTTTTATGTAATTGTAAATTATCCACGCAAATTACCGCGTTTACACCTGCACA
>JAFURP010000022.1 GCA_017471785.1 Clostridia bacterium
GCAAAGGTTTATACGGCTTCTTTGCGATTTGAACCATCAAACGGTGGAGGTGCTGAAAACGGGTAACGCCGAAGTGTTGTTCGCTATGAACGACACGGTGGAGGAGATGTACTCCATACAGCACGAGGGCGAGGAGGACGCATACACGGCGATCGAAGAGGACGCGCAGATCATCTATCAAAACTTCAACGCCGTCGTGTCTATGATCAAGAGCAACGAAAAGGTGTTTGCCGACGCGGCGACGAACGTGGCTGTGAAGAAATTTTTGAAAAACATCTTCGACGCCAACGTCCGTATCGTCCAAGCCTACGGTTTAGCGTGAAAAAGTATAAAAAGCGGAGTGCGTTATCGCTCCGCTTTTTTCGTTAAAAAATATTTTCGATACTGAACGTGTACGCGTGGGGGATATTTTCGCACATACCCAGCACCACCTCGATCTTGGGGATCGCGCTCTTATAATCGTGTACGTAAAGATACCCGACCGCTTCGTAAAGCTGATAATCCACCTCTTGAATGGCGGTGTGCGGCAACCAAATTTGCAGGGATTTTTTCTTTTCCTCCCAAAAGGTCTGCACCGCCGTTCCGTCCTCGTAGGTGGCTAAGCCCGCCTCCGCTTTGTCGTAGAGGGAAAGAAGGGCTTCCTCGAAAAACGCAAAGGTGTCGTTCACGTAATACAGCTCGTAAAGGGATACCCCGAGAATAAGCCCGAGGGCTACGACAATACTGACGATCGTCCTGATCATAAACGCTCTCCTCCTACCATAAAGTTTTCTCCCAACCGAGGTCGAATACCTCGTATTTCACCCCTTTTTTTTGTAAATAGACCTTTCCGTTTCCGTCTACGGTCATTGCCAACACCCGTTTGATATCCTTACAATTGCGCTTTTTCAAAATATCGAGATAGTACCCTTTCGTTTTTTTGGTCAGCGCGATATTTTTTTCGTCGAATTTTCCCTCGTCGATAAGCAGCAAGGGCAGGGAGGTTTGTAACGCCTGATAATTCTTTTTCGGCAACGCGGAAAAGGTACCCTCCGCCTCGTACAATGCGTAATCGACGGCGTCGAGAGCAAAATACCCCTCGATACGCAGGCTTTCGATCAGGTCGGATACGTCGAGATTATTCTTTTTAAGCTGGGTATCGTCGATACCGTTTTTATTGATCACGACGCTCGGCACGCCCGCGACTACCGCTTTGAGCTTGGCGAAATTCAAATCGATCAAGCAAACGATTTGGTGAAGTAAAAAGACGGTGAGAATGGTGATCAGCCCGTAGGAAAGGGGTATGGACGGATCCGCCATGGGGATACAAGCAAGCTCGGCTATGATAAGGGTCACGACCAGCTCGTACGGCTGCATTTCCCCGATCTGCCGCTTGCCCATAAGCCGCATCAAGACCAAAAGGGCGATAAAGACGATCGTCGTTCGGATAAAGAGAAGTCCCATATTTTTATTTTTTGAAAAACGAAAAAAAATATTCTTATTTGCGCTATCAAATACTTGCAATTCTTATAAAAAGGCAGTATAATAGGAACGATAAAAGTATGAGTAGCCCTTGCGCGTTAAGTGTCATCGAACGGGACGTTGTCGGTGAACGAAAGGAGAGCTCGGCTCCTGCGGCGACTTGGGCGCGTCCGCTACGAAACGAAGCACCCGTGTACGCGTCGAATTGCGTTTTCGGCTGCTTATCAGCCCTGCGGACCTCTTTTTTCAAGGAGGTTTTTATTTATGTCTAACGAAAGAGAAAGGGAGACGGAAACGCCCGCGGAAAAGTCTTTGCTCAAGCGCCTGTTTTTTTCGGGCGGCATCGCCGAGATGAAGCAAAGCCGTCAAATTGCGTATATCGCGGTGATGACGGCGTTCACCGTCGTCGCGAATATGTTTTTCGAATTCAAGCTCGCCGACGTGCAATTCTCGCTCACCATCGTCGTATCCGCCCTTTCGGGAATACTTCTTGGCGGCGCGTTCGGCTTCGTCGCAAGCTTTTTGGGTGACCTCGTCGGATTTTTATACAATTCGGGCGGCTACGCCTATTATCCTTGGATCGGGCTTTCGATGGGCTTGGTCGCGCTTTTGGCGGGCGTGCTCGTCGGCGGCGTGCGTATGCCCGTGCGGTTTGGGCTGCAGATCAAGCTCGCGATATTGAGCGTAGTCACCTTTTTGTTATGCACGGTGGCGATCAACACCACGGCGTTTTGGATCCTGTATACCAAGGGCGTGCCGTACCATACCTATTTGTTTACGCGGCTTTTCGTGCAGGGACAAATTTGGAACAGCCTGTTCAATTACGGACTGTTGTTCGTGCTCGTGCCCGTTTTGGGAAGAGTCAAGCCGTTGAAATTGAACATACGGTGAAATTACGAAAAAAATCGTCGACTATTGTTGACGATTTTCTTTCATTGTGCTATAATAGTAGAAAACCTTTTCTTAGAATAAGAAAAGAAACAAGGAGACAAGTATGAACACTGCTTCCCTTTTGGCGTTCGAACAGCCCGGGATCACCATTTTCGGCTTTAAGATCTACGCCTACGCGCTCATTATCGTATTCGGTATGATCGCGGCGTTTTTCGTCATTTCGGCGTTGTTTAAGCGCAGGAATATGTCCACCGATCTGTTCCTTACCTATTTTTGCATTTCTTTGCCCGTCGCTATCGTCACGACGCGCGTTTTCTACTGTGTCACGGACGGTATGCCCATTTCCGAATGGTTCTCCCTGTCCTCCATTCGCGAGGGCGGACTTTCCATTATCGGCGGTATCATCGGCGGTGCGGCGAGCGTGTTGATTATCAGTCTCGTCAAAAAGGTAAACTTTTTCCGCGTGGGCGATTGTATCGTCGTGGGACTGCTGCTCGCGCAGGCGATCGGCAGGTGGGGCAACTACGCCAACCAAGAGGTGTACGGGGGCTTGGTGACTAACGAAGCGTTGCAATTTTTCCCGCTCGCCGTCTATATCGAAAAGGAAGCGGCGTGGCACTACGCGTTCTTCTTCTACGAAAGCCTCGTCACCTTCACGGCGGCGGTGTTGATGTTTATCAACGCGTGGAAAAATCCCAACAAGCCCAACGGCGTGAATACCGCGCTGTACTTTATCGTGTACGGGCTCACCCGTTCGATCATGGAGCCGCTCCGCGATCCGCAGTATATCCTCGGCACGGGGGTACAATGGTCGTTCGTGTTTTCCCTGATCTTGCTTGCGGGCGGCATCGGGCTTTTGTTCACCGTTTTGTATTTGAACAAGCGCAAGGAGGGTAAGCTGTTCGGCTCGGCAAAGGGCGAGCCGTACGGCATCACCGATTATATCGGGGACAGCAAAACGGAAATTGCCTATTTCGACAAATGGAATATGATGTGCAAGATCTATCCCGAAAGATATCCCGAAAAACCGCCGAAAGAAAAGAAAGGAAAAGAGAAAAAAACGGAAGCGCCCTCTACGGAGGAAACGGAGGATAAAGAATGAGAAATTTAACGCTACTTACGGATTTATATCAACTCACGATGGGCTACGGCTTTTACCGTCAAAACAAGCACGAGGAGGAGGTCGTTTTCGACCTGTTCTTCCGTAAAAATTCGCTCATCACCTATTCGATCGCGGCCGGCTTGGAGCAAGCGATGGAGTATCTTCTCAACTGGCGCTTCGACGACGAGGATATCGAATATCTCCGCTCGTTGCACCTTTTCAGCGAAGATTTTTTGGAGTATTTACGGAATATGAAATTCACGGGCGACGTGTACGCGGTAAAAGAGGGTACGCCCGTGTTCCCCGCCGAGCCGATACTCACGGTCAAAGCCCCCTTGATCCAAGCGCAGTTCGCGGAAACGGCGCTGCTCAATATCATCAATCACCAAACGCTGATCGCCACCAAGTCCTCCAAAATTTGCAGGGCGACGGGCGGCAAGGGCTTGGTTATGGAGTTCGGGCTTCGCAGAGCCCAAGGTCCCGACGCGGGTATCAACGGCGCGCGCGCCGCGGTCATCGGCGGCTGTTCCTCCACCTCCAACGTGCTTACGGGCAAGCAATTCGACGTGCCCGTCGCGGGCACGATGGCGCATAGCTGGGTCATGGATTACGACTCGGAATACGAGGCGTTCAAGGCGTACGCGGAGGCGTACCCCGACAACTGTATGCTGCTCGTAGACACCTACGACACGCTTAGAAGCGGCGTACCCAACGCGATCAGGGTATTCAAGGAATTGAAAGCCAAGGGTCATAAGCCCAAAGGGATCCGTTTGGACAGCGGCGACTTGGCGTATCTTTCCAAAAAGGCGCGTAAAATGATGGACGAAGCGGGCTTTCCCGAAGCGCTCATTTGCGTATCGGGCGATTTGGACGAGCGTTCTATCAACTCGCTCATTCAACAGGGCGCGAAGATCGATATGTGGGGGGTGGGAACGAAGCTCATCACCTCCGAGGATCTGCCTGCGCTCGGCGGCGTATACAAGCTTTCGGCGGTCATTGGAAAGGACGGCAGCGTTACGCCCAAGATCAAGCTTTCGGACAATACGGCGAAGATCACCAACCCGTCGTTTAAGAATTTGTACCGCTTGTACGATCGGGAAAACGGTATGGCGATCGCCGACCTTATCACCCTTCGCGAGGAAACGGTGGACGATACCAAGCCTCTCACCATCTTCCACCCCGTGGAAACCTGGAAACGGCACGAGGTAGAAAACTTCCGCGCCGAGGAGCTTTTGCAAACGATCGTAAAAGGCGGTAAGCTCGTCTATCAATTCCCCACGCTCAAAGAGGTGGCGGCGTATTCGAAAGGGGAGCTTGCGAAGTTTTGGGAGGAATACCTGCGCTTGGATATGCCCCAGCTTTATAAGGTAGACCTTTCGGATAAGCTCCATACGCTCAAGATCGGTATGATCGACGGTATCCGTGAAGCCTCGAAAAAGGAAAAGGAATAATGGAAGAAAAGAAACTGTTAAACGAAAAGGAAGAGGGCAGGTACGGGTTGAAGGGCTCGCGCCTTTGGGGCGCGTTGCTCTTTTTGCTCCTACTGCTCGTGGACCAGATCACCAAGCTCGTCGCCGACGTGTACTTCGTGGATATGGTGGGCGCGAACGATCGTATTCCGATCATTGACGGTATGCTGGAGCTTTGCATCAGCTACAACCGCGGTATCGCGTTCAGCTCGTTCGAAAGCTCTTCGGAGGCGTTCAAGATCGGTATCGTAGCGGTTACGGGCGTTATGATGATCGCGCTCGCCCTGTTCTATTGCAAGGTTGACAAACGGCGCACGCTGCTTCGCGTTGCACTCGTGCTTATCGTTGCGGGCGGCGTGGGCAATTTGATCGATAGAGTGTACTATCGCGTTTGGGACCCCGAAACGGCGGCGATCGTGCGCGACGGCGTACGCGATATGGTGCGCGTGAATATCGTCTTTGATTTCGGCGTTTGCAACTTTGCCGATTTCTTCATCACGGGCGGCGCGGTGCTTTTGATCTTGGCGTTGCTCTTCTTCGATACCGACGCCGTGTTCCCTATGGGCAAGAAGTATAAAGCGCTCGCCAAGGAAGCGGAGGAAAGGGCGGAGAAAAAAGCAGCCGAGAAAAAGGCGCGAAAGGAAAATAAGACGGAGTAAGCCTTGCATGGATAAACGGTTCTATATCGCGGAAAACGGCTGCAAACGCTTGGATTTGTTTTTGAGCGAGCAGTCGGACGAATTTACCCGTTCGCGGCTGAAAAAGCTTATCGAGGAGGGTGCGGCGCAGCTCAACGGCGCCGTTACCAAAAAAGCGGGCGCGGAGATCAAGGCGGGGGACAAAATAGAGCTCACCGTACCCGAAGCGGTAGAATATACCGTCAAACCCGAAAATATCCCCGTGGAGATCGTGTACGAGGATAGCGATTTTGCCGTGGTGAACAAGCCGCAGGGTATGACGGTGCATATCGGCAACGGCAACGAGAGCGGCACGCTCGTCAACGCGCTGTTGTACGCGCTGGATAGCTTGAGCGGTATCGGCGGCGTGCTCCGCCCCGGGATCGTGCATAGGATAGACAAGGATACTTCGGGGCTGCTCGTCGTGGCGAAAAACGACAAAGCGCACGTTTCCCTCGCCTCCCAAATTGCGGAAAAGACCTGCCGTAGAAGCTACTACGCGCTTTTAGAGGGCAGCTTAAAAGAGGAGAGCGGTCGGATCGTAACGGATATCGGCAGGCATCCGACGGATAGACTGAAAATGGCGGTCTTGCCCGAGGGACGGGGCAAGCTCGCGATCACCGATTTCGAGGTCGTCGCGCGTTTTGGCGCGGAATACACCCTTTGCAAATTCACGCTGCAAACGGGCAGAACGCATCAAATTCGCGTGCACGCAAAGCATATGGGACACCCCGTCGCCGGCGACCCCGTCTACGGGTATAAAAAGCAAAAGCTCGGGGTAAACGGACAGCTTTTACACGCGTTCGAGCTGGAGCTTACGCACCCGACGAGCGGCGAAAGAATGCGATTCAACGCACCTCTGCCCCCCGTGTTTGCGGCAATATTGCAAAAGCTGTGCGCCAAGCACGGCTTGGATTGGAGTGCGATCGAATAAGGGAGGAATGCACGTTGGGATTTGGCGTATTGGGGGACCGCGGCGTGGAATTGCTCGCGAGAATAAGCGCAGTTTGCTAAAAGGAATATTAAATAGGAGTAAAGAATAATGAAAAAAGATAGAACGCCGAGAAGAACCTCTTCGGAAACCTTGAGCGCAGGCGCGCTCGTACGCGTATGCGCCTATTGCGCGCTCGTGATCGCAGCGGCGATCTTCCTGTTTAACGGTATCGTGAACTTGCTCGATATCTCCGTTTTGAAAAAGTTTATGTCCGCGCTCAATTTCGTGGGGCAGATCTTGCTTGCGGTGGGTATCGCTATCCCCGCGTACGATTACACCTGCGGCAAGCGCGTGATCTGGCGCGTCGTGTATTGGGTGGCGCTGATGGTTTACCTGCTCGGTTGCGTATTCGGCGTTATTTAGAAAGGAAAGAAAGGTCTATGCTGAAGATCACCAAGGTAAAACGCAATTCCATAGCCAAGGAGCTGGGGCTTGAGGTCGGCGACGAGATATTGTCGTTCGACGGTTTGCCGTGCGAGGACGAGCTGGACCTGTTATACTATACGGAAACGGACGGCTTTACGCTGACGGTGCGCGATCACCGCACGGGCGAGGAGGCGAGCGTAGAGGTGGAAAAGGAGGAGGGCGAGGCGCTTGGCGTGGAGATCGAAAAATCTAACGCTATCCGTACCTGCCGTAACCGCTGTTTGTTTTGCTTCGTCGACCAAATGCCCGAGGGGCTGCGCGAAAGCCTGTACGTAAAGGACGACGATTACGCGATGAGCTTCACCTGCGGTAATTTCGTAACGCTTACCAATTTATCCGACGAGGGCTTGGAGCGGATCGTTCGCTTACAGCTTTCCCCCTTGTACGTTTCCGTGCACACGATGAACGGCAAGCTTCGCGAAAAGCTGCTTCGTAACCGCTTTGCGGGTAGGATCGCCGCGCAGATCGACAAGCTGTGCAAGGGCGGTATCCAAATGCATTGTCAAGCGGTGATCGTACCCAACGAAAACGACGGGGAGGAGCTTGCCTATACCGCGCGCGAGCTGTTCAAATACTATCCCGCCGTTCGCGATTTGGCGTGCGTACCGACGGGTATCACCAAATACCGCGACGGCTTGCATTATATCCCCGACGTGGACAAGCAATACAGCGAAAAGCTTCTCGATCTCGTGGATAGCTTGAACGCCGAATTCGGCGTAAACTTCCTATTGCCCGCGGACGAATATTTCGTTAAGGCGGAAAGGGAAATGAAAGGGACGGCGTTTTACGGCGATTTCGAGCAAATCGAAAACGGTATCGGCTTGACGAGCAAATTCCACGCCGAGGCGTACGAGGCGCTCGCGACGTTGCCTGAAAATTACGCTTTGAAAAAGCCGAAAAGATCGTTGCTCGTAAGCGGCGTGAGCGCGGCGAAAACGAACGCCAAGCTCGTACGAGCTTGTAACGCGAGGATCGGCGGCTTACAAGCGGAGCTATTGCCCGTCGTCAACGACTTTTTCGGGGAAACGGTAACTTGCACGGGGCTGCTGACGGGCAGGGATATAGCGACGGCGGTGGAACGATACCGCGAGGGCGGCGGCGCGTTCGACGAGCTCGTTTTGGCGGGCAATACTATGAAAGAGTTCGAGGATATTTTTCTTTGCGGTATGACCCTTGCCGAGCTGAAGGAAAGGTTGGGCTTTGAAAATATCCGCGTAAACCGCAACGGCGGCTACGGCTTTATAGAAATTTTGGCAAAGAGGTAAAAACGATGATACGTGCGATCGTACACGCGGATAGGGAATGGGGTATCGGCAAAGACAACGATATGATGTTTTCCCTGCCCAAGGATATGAAATTTTTTCGGGAAACCACGCTGGGGCACGTCGTCGTTATGGGCGGCAACACGCTGCGCTCGTTCCCGAACGGAAAGCCTTTGAAAAATCGCGAGAATATCGTGCTTTCGAGGAGGCAGGTACGCGACGACTGCGTGATGGTCCGTAGCTACGACGAGCTGAAAAAGGAGATGAAAAGCCGCGAAAACGAGGATATCTATATTATCGGCGGCGGCGAGGTCTACAAAGCGCTTTTGCCCTACTGCGAGGAGGTCTTGGTGACTAAGGTAAACGCCGTAGGGGGCGCGAGCGTATTCTTTCCCGATCTCGATAAGCTGGAAAATTTTACCTGCGTTTACGAGAGCGAGGAAATAGAGGATAACGGACATAGTATCCGTTTTACGACGTATAAGAACGGCGCGGTGGAACGGCTGTAGGTGGAACGGCTGTAAAAAAATTCGAAAAAATCTTTACGCGCGTACGCGTTTTCGGTTGTGTTTTGCGCGGAAAAGTATTACAATAATCAGGTTATCAGGAAAAAGGAGCAAAGCAAGTGATCAGAGAGGATTTGAGAAACGTCGCGATCATCGCGCACGTAGACCACGGTAAGACGACGCTCGTCAACGAAATGCTGGCGCAGGGCGGCGTGTTTCGTGAAAATCAACAGGTACAAGACAGGGTCATGGACTCGGGCGATTTGGAAAAGGAGCGCGGCATCACCATTCTCGCCAAAAATACTTCCGCGCATTATAAGGGCGTGAAGATCAATATCGTCGATACCCCCGGGCACGCCGATTTCTCGGGCGAGGTGGAGCGCGTTCTCAAAATGGTGAACGGCGCGCTCATTCTCGTCGACGCGGCGGAGGGACCGTTGCCGCAAACCCGTTTCGTTATGCAAAAGGCGTTGGCGCTCGGCTTAAAAACTATTATCGTCATCAATAAAGTGGACCGACCCGACGCGCGTATTGCCGAGGTCGTGGAGGAGATGCAGCTTTTGATGATGGATCTCGACGCGACGGACGAACAGCTCGAAAGCCCTATCGTCTATTGTTGCGGTAGAGAGGGTACGGCTTCGCTCGAGCCCGACAGGCAAGAGGAAAATCTCGATCCTTTGTTCGATACCATCGTCGAAACCATTCCGCCGATGGAAATGGATACGGAGGGGGCGGGGCAATTGCTCGTTTCTTGTATCGACTATAACGAGTTCGTTGGGCGTATCGGTATCGGTCGTATCGAGCGCGGCGTTATTCGCGCCAACGAGCCCGTGTCCGTTTGCAATTTCAACGAAAACAAGGTGCGTACCAACTGCAAGATCGTCAACCTCTATCAAATCGAGGGCTTGGAACGCGTCCCCGTTTTGGAGGCTAAGGCAGGGGATATCGTCGTGTTTTCGGGTATTGACGGCTTGAATATCGGGGATACCGTGTGCGAGCCGAGCAAGGTCGAGCCCGTGCAATTCGTCAAGATCGAGGACCCCACGGTGGAGATGACCTTCTCCGTCAACGACAGCCCGTTTGCGGGCAAGGAGGGTAAGTTCGTAACTACCCGTCAGCTTCGGGATAGATTGTATAAAGAGCTTTTGCGCGACGTTTCCCTGCGTGTAAACGATACGGAATACGCCGACAGCTTCCGCGTTTGCGGCAGAGGGGAAATGCACCTTTCCATTTTGATTGAAACCATGCGCCGCGAGGGGTACGAATTCCAGGTATCCACGCCCAAGGTGTTGTATAAAGAGATCGACGGCGTGATCCACGAGCCCATCGAGCGTTTCGTCGCCGACGTGCCCGAGGATATGACGGGCCCCGTATTTTCGGCGATGGGCAATCGGAAGGGCAGCCTCGTGCAAATGACGGCGATCGGAAACCGTATGCGCCTTGAATTTACCGTGCCCTCGCGCGGCTTGTTCGGCTATAAGAGCGAGTTCTTGACGGACACCAAGGGACAGGGTATTATGAATACGATATTCTATTCCTACGAGCCGTATAAAGGGGATATGCAACGCAGAAACACGGGCTCGCTCGTGGCGTTCGAAACGGGCGAAGCGGTAGCGTACGGTCTTTTCAACGCGCAGGGTAGAGGTAACTTATTCATTACCGCAGGAACGCCCGTCTATCAGGGTATGGTCGTGGGGTATACCAACCTTTCCGACGATATCAACGTCAACGTTTGCAAGACCAAGCATTTGACGAATACCCGTTCGTCCAGTAGCGACGACGCGTTGACCCTCATTCCCGTTTCCAAGATGAGCTTGGAAGAATGTCTGGAATTTATCGCCGACGACGAGTTATTGGAGGTAACGCCCAAATCCCTGCGTATTAGAAAACGTATTTTGGATAGCGAGCTTCGCGCCAAAGCGAGATTTAAGGCGAAAAATAAGTGAGGACGGATATGAAAAAAGCTTACGTTTTCGATATGGACGGCACGCTTGCCGATTCCATGACCGCCGTTTGGGGGAAATTGCCCCTGCTGTTTTTGGACGAGCGGAAAATAGAATATCCCGACGATCTACTCAAACGAGTGATCGCGCTCGGCGTGCCCGGGCTTATCCGTTATTATAAAGAGCATTTCGATATTTCGGAAACGGAAAAGGAAATATACGACTGGTTTATCCAAACGGGTAAACCGTATTACGAAAATACCATTCCTACCAAGCCGTTTGTCAAAGAGCTTTTGCAAAAGCTGAAAAAGGAGGGCGCGAGCTTACATATTTTAACGGGCAGTCCCCATTCTTTCTTAGACCCGTGGGTGCGTCGGACGGGACTTTTGGAGCTGTTTGACAATACTTGGTCGGTAGACGATTTTCCGATCAACAAGGGCAATCCCGATTTATATACGCATATTTCCCAAACGCTCGGCGTTGCGCCTGAAAATTGTGTAATGGTGGACGATAGTAACGTACCCTTAACCGCTTGTAAAAAAGCAGGCTGGCAAGCGGTAGGTATTTACGATATCGTATCCAAAGACAACGAAAAGGAAATGCGCGAAATCGCGGATAGATATATCTATTCGTTCGAAGAATTGCTTTAATTGAAACGACTTTATATCACCAAAGCTCAACTTTGCAAAAAAAGTTGGGCTTTTTGCTTGACTTAAAATAAAAATTGCGCTAAAATATACTTGCGACCCCAATTAAATATTTTTAAGAATGAGTATACTTTTTAGGTAAAGTGTACCTAATTCGCGTTATAAAAAATCTTGTTCTTAAAGATATTTATTAATTGGTGTCGCAGCTAAGCGATGAAGGCACTTTGCAGTGTCGTTTATCGTTTGGTGAACGACACTTTTATTTTTTAAGGAGCAAGGTTATGAAAAAGAAAGTAATGCGATTTTTATTGACTTGTTGTGCGTGCGTTACGCTTGCGTTTGGTTTTTCCGCCTGCGACGAATTGTTTGCGCCAAGCACGCCCGAAACGGGGCTCGAACAAAGCACACCTGAAACGGAACTTGAACAAGGTACGCCCGAAACAGAGCCCGAACACGAACACGCGTATACGGCGGTAGTAACCGCGCCTACCTGTACGGAACAGGGCTACACAACGCACACCTGCAAATGTGGGGATAGCTACGTCGATACGTACGTAGACGCGCTTGGACACGACTATACGACAACGACGGTAACCGAGCCTACTTGTACGGCTCGTGGTTATACAACGTATACCTGCGAATGTGGGGAAAGTTACGTCGATACGTATATAGATGCGCTTGGACATAATTTTGTGAACGACGTTTGTCAAGGATGTTCAATAGAAACAAGCAAAGGCTTAGCATTTACACGAAAGTTCGATGGTAAATCGTATGCAGTAACGGGAAAGGGTACTTGTACGGATACGGAAATAGTTATTCCGTCTATATATTGCAATTTACCTGTAACGAGTATCGGTGGTTCTACGTTCCGTGGTTGCAGTGGCTTGACGAGTGTGACAATTCCCGACAGTGTAACGAGTATTGGTTCTGCTGCGTTCGATGGTTGCAGTGGCTTGACGAGTGTGACAATTCCCGACAGTGTAACGAGTATTGGTTCTGCTGCGTTCGATGATTGCGATAGTTTGACTGGGGTATATATAACGGATATAGAAGATTGGTGTAAAATTTCGTTTAGTACTTATTCTGCAAATCCTTTATCGAATGGAGCAAGCTTGTATGTAAATAACGAGCCTGTAACGGAGCTTGAAATACCGAATACAATCACGGAAATTAAAGCGTATGCGTTCTATAATTGCAGTAGCTTGACGGAAGTCGTAATACCCGACAGTGTAACGAGTATTGGTGATTATGC